>JAISPY010000149.1 GCA_031274565.1 Treponema sp. | reverse complement strand
AGCATAAAAGATACATTATCTTCCCTAAAAATGGATGATATGTCTAAACAGTCACATCAATTATTAATTTTTAACCTCACCAATATATTGGAATTGAAGATGAAAAATGATATTATCGTGAATGAATATATGGATGATAACAAAGTTGAACAGCTTGAAACCGCAATCAACCGGTATATGGAACAATATGCCGCCGGTAGAAATGCTGATATTGTTCGGATTGTATCGGTATACCGTTCATGTATCACGCACAAACCGCTGCATCCGGTTGAGATGTTTTATAATGACGGTAAGATTATATATAAAAACGGTGTTCCGGTTTGTCCGTTACGGGCAAAAGAAATTGTTCAAAAAGACGCATTGTGTCATTTCTGTAATAGCACGATATAAAAGAGGGGAAAATAATGCCTTTACATATAGTATCCTGCGGTATTTTTCAGGAAGAGTTTGAAAAAATAATCCCCGAAATAAAACAGGAACTGAAAGCCGTTGATATACAAATAACATATCTGCCCTCAGCCTTGCATAATGACAACCGCAAATTGGGCGAAAGTATAAAAAACGGGCTTGAAGCGCTTAAAGGGGAAAAAATAATGCTACTATACGGAGATCGGTGCCATCCCGACCTTTCCGTAATAACCAAAGATACATGTATTTATAATCAGGGGACGGCAAATTGTATTGAACTTATATTAGGAGCGGATCGCAAAAAAGAATTGGATAAAACAGGAAACATTTTCTACATGACTTCGGGATGGCTGAAATTCTGGCGAGATATTTTTCAACGTGATAGTATATATGGCATGGAAAACCCGCGTATAATCATGGAAGGGGTGGATAAAATCATAGTGCTTGATACCGGAACCCATAAAATTAGTGATGAAGAAATACTTGAATTGTATGATTGCGTTCAAATACCAATCGAAATTGAAACAATCGGTTTGGACTATTTTAAAAAGATAATTATCGCGACGCTGAAACGGCTATAAATTATTTCCATAGAACGGAGGGAGCCGCCCGGCAACGGAGGCGCGTCGCGCCGGGGAAGCGGCCCCCTGCTCCGGTACATTCAGGAACGTAGGGGCATGGAGAGGGAGCCTTCTAGCGTCGCCGACCGGGAAATGGCGGTGAAAAACCGCATGGCTCAAGACGACCGGGTGTTTCGTCCGGACCGGGGTGTACGTCGTGCCTAAGGTGTTTAAAAAGACTCACTAGAAAAACGAAAAAAAATAGAAAAAAGAAAAAAGAAGCGGTATATTAAATTACGATGAATCTTGAAGCGTTTATTCTCGGCAGCGGCGGTATGATGCCCCTGCCAAACCGGCATCTTACTTCCGTGCTGTTGCGACGTGAAGGGGAACTGTTTCTGTTTGACGGAGGAGAGGGAACCCAGGTTTCTCTGCGCAGGCTCAATCTCCGGTGGAAGAACATATCCGTCATGTTTATAAGCCATACCCATGCGGACCATGTTACGGGCATACCCGGGCTGCTCATGCTCTCTTCCCAGGTGGAACGGGAGGAGCCCCTCTATATTATTGGTCCTCCCCGGATTGCCGAATACATTGAAACCAGTTGCCGGGTGCTGGATATGTATATCAACTATGAAATCGTGGTGCAGGAAATAACCGGACCGGGCATCGTCTATACCGGGGAAGACTTTTATGTCCGGGCCTTTCCGTTGCGGCATACTAAGCCTTGTTTTGGGTATACCCTGGAAGAAGCTCCCCGTCCCGGGGAGTTTCACCCGGAACAAGCCGTGGCCCGGGGAGTGCCCCGGGGGCCGCTCTGGTCCAAGCTACAGGCCGGAGAAACCGTGCAGGCCGCAGATGGCGTCATGGTGCGTCCCGAAGAGGTTCTCGGCCCAAGCCGTTCAGGGAGAAAATTTTCGTTTGTTACCGATACCCTCCCCTTTGCGGATATAGCCCATGAGGTGGCAGGATCGGATCTCTTCGTATGCGAGGGCATGTTTGAACAAGCCTTGGAGGAGAGCGCCTGGGAAAAAAAGCACATGACTGCGGAACAAGCCGCCCGGATTGCCGTGGCTGCCCAGGTAAAAAAACTTGCCCTGATCCACTACAGCCCCCGCTATACCGAGTACGACCTGAAACAACTCCTCAAAGAAGCCAAGGCCATCTTTCCCGATACGGTCCTCTGCCGGGATCGCGCGGTGTTTCCTATTGAATATGAAGACTAAGCGCCGGTGGGGCGGTGGTTTCGGCTATGCGTAACCGCCGCCCGCTCCCCGTACGATACGGGACCTGCCGCTTAGAACAGCGTATCGAATAAACGGGTATTCTGAGAGGTCAGGGCTTCCCAAGGGGAAGGTTCCAGCACATCCTTATCGATCTGTGGGTATATCTGCGGCTCATAGTCAGGCTCAGGATGCAGGGTATTCTGCGAATTGAGAAATGCCAAATTAATCCCCGGGGTGGAAAGGTCCCCGGCGCCGAAACGGACCATGGTTTCGGGATTTCGGGTAAGGGCGTCCCAGGCCCGGGCAGACTCCATGTACAGTCCCATGGCTTCAGAACGATACCGGTTATTCCCGGTCTGTTCCGTGAGGGCCTCCAGGGTTACCCCAAGATTATTCCGGGTTACCATGAGCCGTTCCACCAGTTCCAGATGCTCGGGCTGCTCATTGGGAAGCAGCAGCGGAAAACGGTTTCGCTCCGCATCCAAGAGCGTCAGCAAGCGGCTGTAATAGCCTTGGGCAGTAAAATAATCCCCCCGCATATACGAAACATTGCCCAGGGCGTTGAGCAAGCGCCGGTTTAAGGGTATCTCCGAAGAGGCGGCAAAGAAGTGCTCCAGGGCAGGGCCCCATTGCCGTTGATAATAGTGGGCAGAACCCATGCGATACTGCATTTCAGGAGGGGCCCAGCGGTTCTGTTCGGCTTGGACATAATACTCCAGGGCAGTTTCCATATACCCGTCTTGGGTGAAGTAAGCCAGGTCCCCCAGGTCCGCATAGAGTCGACCAAATTGGGGGGAACGGGACAGGAGCTTCCGGCTCACCCCATCTTCGTACAAGCCGACCCCTTTAATCAGATGTTCTTCCGCGGCAAAGAATTCTTTGCTATTGCTTAAGGATCGAGCGTATCTTCGCTCCGTGTCGATCCGCATGGTGAGACTCCTGACCGATTCTTCAGGGGCCGTGTCAAAGGCCTGGATAGCTCGCGCTAAGGTTATCCGTTCATCCTCCACATTATCGAAATACTCATAATACCGGGCAAGGTGATAATGAGGTTCCGGGAGGGAAGGATCCGCCCCTGCGGCTTTAACGAGGATATCCCGGATCCCATCAATGTGACTGATATACTCATTGGGAACCCCCCGGACTTCCTCGAACTTTTTATCCAAAAGATATCCCCCCAGTTCCGCCAAGGTAGCCGGGGTAATGCTTGTTCTGGGATTATCCATGAAGTAGGATTGCAGGGGAAGCACTTCCTTTAAATTGTCGGTACGGATAAAATATTTCAGCATGCGCTCTATGACCGGGTCGATCCATCCGTACTTTTCAAGATACCGGGCATAGGCCTGCCGAGCATCTTCATAGCGTTCCGGTTCGATATCGCCCCAGGCCAGCGCATTATCCCCTACCGCAAGCAGGCACTCCTTATCATCCGCAGTGTAATCCAGGAGATTTCTGCGGAGGATCCTATCGGCCTTTTCGTAATTATTGAGATGGGTGGTTTCCATGTAGGCATAATCCAGAACGCCTTTTTTATCCCGGGGATAATACCGGAGGAGTTCATCGTACTTTTCTTCCGCATAGATATATTGCCGATCATCCTTAAAGCCTTCGGCGTACCGGTAAAACCACCGCTTCACCCGGTGGATGCCCAAGGCCTCCTTAAACTGCTCGTTGGCCTGGGTATAGTCTCCGGCGCCGAGATACTCATACCCCTTCTTATAAATCAATTCCGCGCGGATCGGGGTATAGACAAATCTATATAATAAGTAGCCCAGGGATGCCACCACCAGGGCGATCATCAGGAACAGCCGGAACATGGGCAGGAACGTATGGACAAAAATATACCTAAAACTGGACTGTTCCGCTTCCAGGGCCTCCCCGGTTTGCTTCTCAAAGGTCTTGGGTATGATGATAATGCGCCCGAGAATTTTCCCGACCAGGGGAACCATTTCTTTGGCAGAGACCCCATGGATCAGGGATTTCACCAATTTAGACATCAGGGCCGGCTCTACGGCTTGTTCGGCGATTGCCTCTTCACAGGCAATACGCAGATTCAGGGGATAGGAGTTCAGGGTCTTCTGAAGCCGCGCCAATTCTTCGTCAGTCAATTGAATTTCTTCAACATCCGTCGCGGGTTTAATCGCGGCGAGATCCTCATCTACGCCATAGGGATACGGCGCTGACACGCCGGCGCTATCTTCCCCTGAGCGCATCCCTTCCTCTGTTTTAAAGGCATCAAACGTATCCGGAGGCAATCCTTCTAAGGGATGCTCCATATCATCTCCCAGACTAAAGATATCCTTCCCCGGCCTTAGGGTGGCGTGCTGTTCCGGTTTCTCCGGAGGGGCTTCAGATTTCAGGGACGCCTCAAGGTCATCGAAGGAAATAGCATCCTCCGGAGGCAGATCCAGCGCAGGAAGCTCCGCCGCCGGGAGACTATCCGGTTCCTCCGGGGAGGCTTCAGAGCCCGGGGACGACTCAAGGTCATCGAAGGAGAAAACATCCTCTGGGGGAAGATCAAACGGCGGAACCTCTTCTGCGTGCGGGCTGTCCGATTCAGCGCTATCTCCCGCCGCAGCAAGGTCTTTATCAAGATCAACCGAGGAAAGCTCCTGCTCCGCCTGGGGAGGAGCATCCGGTTTAGGCGGGGCCGACCCAGCAGGATCGGACCAGGATAGCTCAGGACTCAATAGATCACTGAAATCAGCATCCCCCTCATCGTCCCAATCATCCTCGGTATCTACTGGGTTCCCGCCTTGGGCTTCTTCAGGAACCACACCGGTATCAGGGGTATTTTCGGGAACCTGCGGCGGCGCCGGTTCCGCAGTCCCGCCTCCGGCATTCGGTAGGGCAAGGTCTTCCCCAGGACTGTCTTGGGGGATCACATCTTCATTGCCAACGGTACGGAATGAGGTTTTAAATGCTTCAAGATCTTCTAATGACGGCATAGTTAAGATATTGAGTTATCAGCCGACAATTGTAAAGAGTATATGAAAACAATCACGGCTGCGTTACTCCTCATAGTTATTATCGGCACTATTGGAGCGATAGATACAGAATCTTATCAATTTATCGATCACTTACTGAGTCTTCGCGGCCCAGGTGAACCAGAGATATTCGAAGACGGGGTCATTTTTACGGCCCCGTCTTCCTACCGCCGCGTGGGGATTGCCTTTTCCCACGAGGACTTTGCCCAGGTGTATTGGTTTCAGAAGCTCCTCTTCCCCCGGGATGATCTCACCCCTGCGGAACTGAAACAGAAAGAATCCCTCTACACCGATTCGGGGATCTTGTTTCATGTGTATACCGTACCGGAGCATATCCGGGAATTGGAATATCGGCTGATCATAGACGGGCTATGGACGATTGACCCCGCAAACCCGGTATACCGGATGGATGCTTTCGGTATGGTCCATTCGGTGGTGTCTATTCCGGCCTTAGAGAAACCCCCTTCTACCTTTGACGCCCTGCCGGGGAACCTCAGCTTCAGCTATAACGGCCCTCCCGGCGAGACCGTTACCGTGGCGGGTAATTTTAACGGCTGGGATCCCTTCATGTATGTCCTCCAAGAAAAGAAACCAGGACAGTATGTGCTTACCCTACCCCTGCCCCCGGGGACCTATCAGTACGTGTTTTTTCACCGGGGACAGCGGATTTTGGATCCCCATAACCCAAACCGGGTCTATACCAAAGACGGCAAGACCGCGTCGGTTGCCCTTATCCGGTAATACGCTTCACCAGGGTTTCAAACTCCTCCACCCGGCCTGTGATAATACCCAGGCCCTGTTGCCAGAACGCCTCATCCTCTAGGCTGAACCCCGCGGCCTGGGCTACTGTTTCCGCGGAAGCGCTTCCGGTCAGTCTGAGCAGGTCCCGGTACGCGGCCCCAAACCCAGGGCCTTCCCTGCGGGCCTTGGCATAGAAGCTCAGGGAAAAAAGGAGTCCAAATGCATAGGGGTAATTATAAAAACCCAAGGTAGGATTGTAGTAATGACTTTTGACCGCCCACATATAGGGGTGTAGCAGCGCGGGATCGAGGCCCGTTCCATAGGTCTTTTGCTGGGCATCCTGCATCAGATCGCAGAGCGCGGCAGGGGAGAGTTCTCCGCTTGCCCGATGTTCAAAAAGGGCGGTTTCAAAATAAAATCGGGAGAGGATGTCCATCAGCACTTGACCGCTCTCTTTGAGGTTTCCTTCAATCAGGGTCAGCCGCTCCGGGAAGGAGGCGTGGTGCAATGCCCCTTCAAACACCAGGGTTTCCGCGAAGATGCTGGCGGTTTCCGCCAGGGTCATGGGGTACTGGGAGTGACTCCAGGGAAGGTCCTTGAGCAGTTCATGGTGCCAGGCATGACCCAATTCATGGGCCACCGTGGTAACCCCATCAAAGGAACCATCGAAGTTACAGAGGATCCGGGATTCTCCTGAGAGGGGAAAGTCCGTACAATACGCGCCCCCTACTTTGCCTTCCCGGGGCTCCGCGTCTATCCATGAAAAGGCAACCGCATGGCGGGCAAAGGTCCCCATCCCCGGATCAAAGGCGTCAAACTGCTGGGCGATAAAAGCGGTCCCTGCTTCCCAGGTCCAGGTCTGTCCGGACGCTGCATCGGGACCGCTCACCGGCGCAAAAAGGTCGTAGAAGGCGCACACCGGGATCCCCAGAAGCCGGGCCTTCGCATGGAGATACCGGCGAAAGAGGGGGAGGGAGCTTTCCAAGGCGGCGAGGAGGACCGCTAAGGTCTTCGCGCTGATCCGGGACTGGAACCGGGATTTCTCCAGCGCGGATTTCCAGCCCCGCCGAGTTTCCAGGGTGAGAGCCGTACCTTTCACGCCATTCAAGGCCGCAGCCAGGGGAATGGCCACGGACTTCCAGCCTTCCAATTCCGCGGTATAGGCCCGTTCCCGGATCTGCCGGTCTGGACTGTGGGCCAGGTCCCGGAGGCGGGTAAGGGTTTTCCGTTCCCCTGTGGCCGCGTCCCAGAGCGCGGTGGTAGTAGAGGAGATCGCCTCATGGAGCCTGGTCCAGGCGTTTCCTCCGGAGCGGGCAAGATCAGCGGCCAAATCTTCCATATCTGGGGAAAGCTGGAACGCGGCCTTTTCCAGGGATTCGGTGATAAAGAACCGGTACGGCTCTAGGGCGCTTGCAGATTCCGCCAAATGCGATACCTGCTTGTGGTGTTCGGCCAGGCGCTGCCGGAACAGGGCCGTCCCCTTTCCCAGGGGCAGGGCAGCCGCTTCAAGGGCGTTGATCTCCCTCAAGGCTCGTTCATCCCGGGTATCGGTGGTGTACACCGCCTCCGTATAGGCCGTGAGGTTTTCCGCAAGGACAGCCGCGTCTTCATACGCCTGGATCAAGCCCAGGATTCCCGGTACATCCGGGGAAAGCGGTTTTTCCAGACGCTCCAGGAGCGTACGGATCCGTATTTTGAGCCGTTCTCTATCCCCGATATACTCAGGGGCATCAAACGAAGGGTAGATAGTGGTGAGCTTCCAGCGAGGAAGGGAACCGCAGGTCTTTTCCATAGTGGTCCTCAGTATACCCCATGCGGGAAGCGGCTGCAATGTTTGAGCAGGGTATCTTGAGGATACCCGGAGACGCCGGATGCGAGGGATTACCTGAGGATGACGCCGGCATATTACAAACCCGGCTCATCATGCAGGGGTTAAAACCAGCAGGGTCTGGCCTATCAGATACTGGCGAACCCTACGAGCAGCGGATTCTTGAGGCTTACCTTGGTAATAAGGGGAATCACCGTAAAAAAGAACCCCAGGGAGCTGACGGAACGGAGTAGGGGCTGGCTGAAACCAGCGCGGCTTGGGGATTATGGCTTAATGTTTGCGCTAGGTGGTGAACTTTTCCCTCGTTACTTTTAGGGGTGAACTTATCACTTGTTAATCACACGCGAAAATCCTTGACTTTTCACCGGTGGAGCTTTACACTTAAAACCATGAACCTCAAAACAGTACTTTCAAAAGAAACTATCAACCTTCATTTGAAGGGAACTACGAAAGAAGCAATAATCAACGAATTGTTGGATATACTCGTTGCCGCGGATAAGATACAGGATCGGGGGGCGGCGCTGAGCGCGGTGATGGATCGGGAACAGAAAATGTCTACCGGTATGAAACATGGCATCGCCATTCCCCACGGGAAAAGCGCGACGATTCGGGATTTGGTGGCCTGTATCGGGATTTCCGATGCTCCGGTGGACTTTGATTCGCTGGATGAGCAGCCCTGTCGGATATTCATTATGACCCTCTCTCCTATTGAAAAAACAGGCCCCCATCTTCAGTTCCTAGCGGAAATCAGTCTCCTTTTTAAAAGCTCAGAAAAACGAGCTGAAATCCTGGCTGCTGCATCCCCAGAAGCAATTTTACGTATCTTGGCCGAGTAGTTTCCCCAGCTTGCGCTGGGGAAACTGCTTGTAGGTCATGCTGCAATTCGGCAAAGCCGAATTGCCACGCCCTTTAGTCACCGAGACTATCCAGGGCATCCTGGGCGTGCGTATGGATTCCGCTGCTCCAGTTAAGGGCAATCACCTGTTTGAGAACCGGTTCCCCCACCGCCTGGCCGGTAGCGCCTAAGGCGGGAATCAATGCCCGCATGAGCCGCTCATCCCGCTGGGTTACGATGCCTCGTTCCTGACTATTGTTCATCAGCGCAATAAAGGAAGCGAGCAACTTGGCCGCCTCCTCAGTACTGAGTTTCGATAAAGCCCCCAGCGCGCCGATCCGTTCTTCCTCATCAACCCCTTTCAGGTAAGAACGTTCCAGCAGGGGATACACCGTTTCATCCTCTATTCCATACCGGCCCAGCATATCAATGGCAAGTTTACGCATACTCACCAAGTCTTTCTGCCTCTGGGGATCATGGGTCGAAGCCCTCCAGCCTTCATACAGGGCGGCTAACGCGACTTGTGCCTTTGACGTATCCGCGACTTCGGATTGCTCAATGCTCCTGAGGGCCAGATACTTATAGGTGTAGGAATAACCGGGTCTATGGATAACCTCGGTCAATACCTCCGTGGGATCCTCCGCGATGAGGGGCAGGGAACTTTCGGCCTGGCTCCGCACCCACTGGGAATACCAGCTATGGGCGGCAAAAAACACCGGCAAATACCCGCTGGGATCCTTGTAATTTTCCAGTGAGAGGATCGCCCCATAGGCAATTCTTTCACCGGATACCCGGTTGGGAGTCGGCACGGTATTGGTGTCCAGCAGGGTCTGCACTACCTGGGGAAGCAAATCCGTCGCCCCCACCTTGCCCAGGGCAATGAGCGCATCCGACTTGACCAGGGGATTGGAGAAAATCTGTACCACCCTCCAGAGATTCTGACCCGCTTCGGTATATTGAGCCTCGCTCAACTGATCCGTGATGAGCCTGACACACTCGTCCGCAGCATCCAATTCCACCTTACTCCGAATGTTAGGATACACCTTGAGGAGACGGCTCAATGCCGAAGCATAAAATGAAGCGGAATCTTCGATTTCCGCATCCCGTACGATCCGCAGTATACTGAGCTGATCGACCACGGTAAGGGCGTTGTTGAGTTCATTGGTGTAAAAGTCCAATTCCTCTTCAGCAAAGGCGGCCAGCGCAATAAAACTTGCTAATAAAATGATACTAAATTGTTTCATGCTATTTATCTTATAATAGAATTGCTCCTATGTGCAACTGGTATTTATCCATAAACAGTCGAATAGAACCGGGACGTTAGGCAGATTGTCAAGTCAAGCGCAACACTTGGATGCTAAAAACTCAACCGGAGACAACCTCCCAAGGCATTTACGTAGGCGCTTGTTTATCAAAGAAACCACATGCCGCAACGCTTCTTCCGTACCATTCCTAAAGTCGGTCCCCTGGGGAAAAAAAACCGGATAAGCCCATTCAGGTTCTCATTCGCTCCTCCCTGCCACGGCGAATGAGGGTCAGCAAAATACCCTGTCCTATAATGCTGTTCCGCTCTCTTCCGGTGCTGGGCAAACTCGCTGCCGTTGTCCGCCATGCCGCAACTGTTTTTCGCCTCCTCTTCCTCTTTCAGCACCCCGCGGACTATCGCAGGGTATATCGTGGAGTGGGAGAGCGCCGAATCCGGATGTTCTTGCTTCCAACGGACCGTTACCGTCTCCGGCGGACAATGCTTTTCAAGGCAATCGCATACAAACTCAAACAATTCCGCTTCTCCAAACCGGGG
>JAISPY010000087.1 GCA_031274565.1 Treponema sp. | reverse complement strand
TTAGAGACTGCCTATTTTCTTTTGGAGTAGCTCAGGGTATATATCGCCCGCATCAGGAACCTGTCCAAAAGGGGCAGCGGCTTTGGCTTGGCGTAGACCTTCGCCGCGGTATAAGCCAGCGCGTTTTTTTCTACTAAACTCATCAGAGCCTCGCAGTCAGATGCCTCCGCCGCGCAGCAAAACGCACCAACGCCCCGCACACAAACACAGTTGCGTCCCCTTAGGGCGCGTACCACCGATCCGGCGGCCGCCGGGATGTCTACTGCCGGAATGCGGCAGATTTTCACATCAATGCCGACCATCTGGGCAAAATCGTCCAGCAGTGCGGGCATCCCGCGGGTCTCCCTGAACATTTTCTCCAGGTTGGGTGATGACCACTGGATGATGTTCCTGAAATCGGGGTATGCCTGATAGATAGCACGGTGCAGTGATGCCGGTCCTGCGGTCCGCGTATCGGGCGGTATGAGTTGACCATCCAGTTCAAATGAGCCGTCACCGGATCGCACGCTGACCGCTTCGGCGGCGGCCTTGTACGGCGTATGCAGTGCCCTTTGGCAGACCGCTTCCAGGGTGATAGCCCGCTCAAAAGCCTGCGCGCGGTCTACTCCCGTCAGCAAAGCTCCATGCCGTGCCATCAGCACCGCAGTCGCGCCATGCCTCAGCACCGACGCCACATTTTCGCAGAGCTTTTTCTGCCCCGGAAGCGCATAGCGCGAAATATCTATCTTCCCACCCAGCGCCGCCAGATCCATACCTGTAGGCGCCAGCGCCGAAAACCCCGCAACGCTGATAGCTGTGGCGTAGGTCTGGTGAGTGTGGATAACAAAACCGGCATTGGGGTCTAAGCGGTAGACGGCCGCATGTATGCCCTTCTCGGAAGAAGGCTTAACGTTCCCCTCGTAGGCTAGTGATTCAATGTCCACCACCACGATGTTCTCCGACGTCAAACGATCGTAGCTGACGCCGCTGGGGGTGATTGCAAAGCGGTTTTTGTCGATCCGGCAGCTAACATTGCCCCATGTGCGCGCCACCAAACCTTGTTCTACCAGCGTGTGCCCCGCAAGAATTACTTCCTGCTTGCTTTTTTCAATTTCCATAGTTTGAATCTTCCATAGTTTGAATCTTCCATAGCTTGAATCTTCTCTGTCTGAGTGACGGCAGTATTGGGGTCCCCCCTCCTTGGACAATTAATGGTACTTCATCTGTACGGATCCCCGCAAGTACCTCTTGACGGTGCCTTCAAGAGCTATTATTCTATCATAAACGGTATAGAAGGTGATTATGAAAACTACACTAAAAATCGAAGGGATGTCCTGCGATCATTGCGTCAAGCATGTGACCGGCGCGCTGAAAGACATAACCGGAGTAAGCTCCGCGGAGGTGAGCCTTAAGGAAAAGTCCGCCGTGGTTGAGCACGGGGACAACGTTACCCTCAAAGCCCTGCGGACCGCGGTGGAGGAAGCCGGGTACGAGGTAGTATAAGGACCCGCGCAGAAATGCACAGCATTTTATTCGTGCGCGAGTTCTAACTCACGTAACGCGGCGGTATGCTTTTATCTCCTGGTGCAGACGCGGCGTTAATTCCGAACGGTGAATGCGGACCTGTTCCATGGAATCCCGAAAACGCAGAGTTACGGTGCCGTTCTCCTTTGTCTCGTAGTCGATAGTAATACAGAAGGGCGTCCCTGCCTCATCCTGCCTCCGGTAACGCCGGCCGATAGCGCCGGCCTGATCGTAGTCGGTGGCAAAGTCCTCTCTGAGCTCGGTACGAATATCCCGCGCCAGTTCCGCGAGGCCGTCTTTTTTCATCAGGGGCAGTACCGCTGCGGTAACCGGCGCCAGACTTGGGTGGAAGCGCAGCACCGTCCGCCAATCATCGTCGTTCCCCTTGTCCGCTACCTTCTCCTCGTCGTAGGCATCGCAGAGGAGCATGAGCAGCGTTCGGGTAAGCCCTGCGGAAGTTTCGATGATGAAGGGAATGTACCGTTCGTTGTTGTTATCCTGGTCGATGTACTGGAGGTCCTTGCCGGAAAATTCGGAGTGCCGGGTAAGGTCATAGTTGGACCGGTTATGAATCCCCTCAAGCTCCTTCCAGCCCATGGGAAAGAGGTACTCAATATCGTAGGCATCTTTGGCGTAATGAGCCAGCTCGTCCGGGCCGTGCTGATGCCAGCGGAGATTTTCCATTTTAACGCCGAGTTTTTCGTAGTAGGCCCAGCGCCGTTTCTTCCATTCGTTGAACCACTCCACATCCCCGCCGGGTTTTACAAAGTACTGCATCTCCATCTGCTC
Source organism: Treponema sp. (assembly GCA_031274565.1). Classification (GTDB taxonomy): domain Bacteria; phylum Spirochaetota; class Spirochaetia; order Treponematales; family Breznakiellaceae; genus JAIRLU01. The sequence continues at coordinate 1,428 of JAISPY010000087.1, read as the reverse complement.
AAATTCGCAGGTACGGAAAATGAAGTTCTTGGTAACGATCTCATTGCGGAAGGCCTTGCCGATCTGGGCGATCCCGAAAGGTATCTTCATCCGGTTGGATTGAATGATATTCTTGTAGTTGACGTAGATCCCTTGGGCGGTTTCGGGACGGAGGTAGATGACGTTGGGGTCCGCCGCTCCGCTTTCTATGCTTGATTCAACCGGCCCGATGCGAGTCTTGAACATGAGGTTAAACTTCCGGGTGTCGGTAAGTTCTCCTCCGCATTCAGGGCACTTTTTTGCGGTAAGGTTCTCTTCGGGGATCTGGTCCGCCCGGAACCGGGTTTTGCATTTTTTACAGTCCACGAGGGGGTCGGTAAAATTCTCCACATGGCCCGACGCCTCCCATACCCTCGGGTGCATCAGTATAGCCGCGTCGAGCCCCACAATATCGTCATGGAGCTGGGTCATCTCCTTCCACCAGGTCCGGGCGATACGGTTTTTCAGTTCTATCCCCAAGGGCCCGTAATCCCAGGCGCCGCTCTGGCCGCCGTAAATCTCCGATGATTGAAACACAAAACCACGCCGCTTGGCAAGGGAGGTGATCTTCTCCATGGTGGCCATTCCCTGATTTTCCTTTGATTCGTCGGACATGCAAAACTCCTCGTATAGTGATGGTTGACGCTAGTATAACAGGAATGGTTTATCAAAACAACAGAACAGCTTGCCGATTCATCCGGAATGTGGTAAACTTTTCCTCTCTTGCATAGATATTCTCTGTCTCGCATTGTTATGGGCTTCCTGAGGAGTGTATGCATTCTCACCCTTTGCGGTGAGTCAATAATGTTTTATCTTAGCGAAAGGAACAGGAGGAAAGAATGATGAAAAAACGGTATTCGATCTCCGGACTTATAGTCCTGGGAATGCTTATGGGGGTGACCTTGGGATGTACATCCTCCGCGGCCAGTACGGCTCCGGCGGCCCAGAATATCCGCTCCGTGGCGACCTATAACGCGGATGTCTGCGTGGTGGGGGCGGGGATTTCCGGTTTGGCCGCGACGGTCCAGGCCCTGCAAAACGGTCTCAGCGTTGTGGTCCTTGAAAAAACCGGCTCCACCGGCGGCGGCGGCCGGGGTACCGAAGGTATCTTTGGGGTAGGCAGTAAGATGCAGAAGGACCTGGGTATCAATATCAACCCCGTGAGCGTATTAAAAGCCGAAATGGGCTACCATCACAACCGGGTTGACGGCCTCCGCTGGTTGGACCTTATCCGCGCCTCCGGGGACAATGTGGCCTGGCTTCAAGAGAACGGCGTCCACTTTACCGGGGTGGTTGATAATTATCACGGCGGCGACCATGAAACCTTCCACTGGTTCAGTGAGAACCGCGCGGCCCATGACTATGCGCCGCCCATGACCGCCAAGGCCCGGGAATTGGGGGCCGAGATTC
>JAISPY010000003.1 GCA_031274565.1 Treponema sp. | reverse complement strand
TCAATATCCGCAATGGTTTTATCCCGAATGCCGGCGTCATCTATCTTTTCGGCTTTCTCCCGCTGTTTCTGCGCCCACAGCTTATTGTGCGGGTCAAGCTTGCCAAGAATGAACGTGAGCTTATGCAGCACACCCATGGGAAACGCGCCAGAGCCGCAGGCGGGGTCAAGAATTTTACAGGTATCAATGGCGTTTATTAAAACCTGAACCTGTACATCATTGAAGACATGCTCTTTTTCATAATAGCCGATGAGTAATTCCAATGCGGTATCAGCTTCCGCGCCGCTCATACCCGCCTCGCAGGTCAATTTCTGCTGTAAATACGACTTGATTGAAATATCGGCCATGTAATCGACAATCTCGCGGGGGGTATAAAAACTGCCGGTCTGCTTACGGGCGCTTGTTTTTGTTTCGGGATTGTAGCTTGCAAGTAGGTTTTCAAAAACACGTCCCAATAGTTCAGGGTCCAGGGCGATGTCTTCCTCAATCGGCGTGTTTTCCGCAACGGTAAACTTGTATTTGTTAAGTATGGTAAGCAGACCATCAACTTTAACATCCCGCAGCCGGGGGTCATCAAGTTCCGCAGAAATATCGGCGTGTTCATCCTTTGCAAAAAAAAGATAATCAGGCACGCAAAGAACATTAGCAGGGCGGTCGGAAAAACCGTCCTCGTAATTGATGATGGCGCCGCCTTCCCTGCCTTTTTTTACCGGATCGGGTTTATCCAGACATTCAAAAAGTCCTCCGTTCATAAACGGTACAGCATCAAGTAGAGTTTTAAATTTGAGTGCATCGGTAAAATAATCTGCATAGCGAAAAAGGGTTGTTGCGTTCTGGTTCTGCCCTTTTTTGCGGAACGCTCGTTGTCCGCACTCCTGGTTCAATGTCGCAAAGAACAGATTTTGTAAAACAGCACGGTAGTAAGCACTGCTATTTGCAGCGGCGCTGCCCTTCATTTGGTTTTTTATATCGTACTCGTTGTGTGGATCAAATGTTTTAAGCAAACCAGTAACAAAAGCCTCGTCAAATAATTCGCGCGGAACAAGCCCCTTTTCTTTTACGAACCACACAAACAAAAGGCGCGTTAAAAGCCGTATCAGACTTTTTGCATTGTGGTCATCTTCACCATGGGGATTGGGGAACACCACTTTTTGCATTGCCCAAAAGTACCAATGCGACAATTCACGGTAAAAACGTTTGTTCAGTTCCTTTGTATCGAGCGTTTTTTGCCACACATCATGTAATTCAATGAAATTCGTAATAGAATATTTTGTCAATAGTTCATTAAAAGAAAAATCAAACAGTATTTCGATATGCGCTCTATGCGGTGTTTCAACGGAAATATCTTTGATGAGAGTAACTTTTTCCAGCACGTCTTTTTCGCTGTGCCGTTTATTTATGCGCCGGTCAATTACCGAAAGGGTGATACATGCTCCGTACCGGAATAAAACCAATACCGGCATAGGGAAAATTTTGTTTACTTCACGGCAAATCCGCGCCAGATGCGAACGGGAATATTCATTTTTGTTAAGTTCGATAACGATAAATAAATAAGATTCGATTAATTTGTTGTCAACCTGCTTGTTGTCCCATAGTTCATTCTGATTGGAAATTTCGCCATTGGACAACTGAAACAGGATATCGAAGTATTTCCATTCGTCCGACTGCGCTTTTTCGGCATTGAATGTTTCAGGCAGTGGAAAATACGATTTGAAATAATCGAAAGTTTTTTGCTGTAACGGATTGCTACGGCTGGTGTTGTAACCCAAGGATTTAAAGAGATGTATCGCGTTTTCGGTTAAATCGCCATGCGTAAAATCTTTAATGGCTTTCTGTATTACTTCTTTTTCCATTATGCTATTCCTGCTTGATTATCGGCCATGTTACCAGTTCAAAATCGTCTATTGCGGATACCTGTGACGTTTGTGAAATGAGCAGGCAGCTCCTGCCGCTTAAAAGGTCCTGATTGCTTTTTTTCCCCGCAGCCTGAATTGTGGCTTCCGCCGCTTTTTTCAGCAGGGCGGCATAGTGATCGTGTGGGTCTTTTTGGTTAAAGCCATATTCGACTTTGACGAGAACGCGGTCCGGAAAATACGAGCGCTCGCCATTTTCAAAGGCCAGATATTTCCTCCCCGCTTCATCGGTCAGGGCATAATTGTTTTTTATGAAGCTGCGCGTCCGGCGCACCAGACAAAGACGCATCAGTTCAGCCCAGTCATCGGAGCAATCGCTTTGTTCAAAAGCGGCAATGGTATTGTACTTTACCTGATGGCGGGCTTCAAACTGCACCCTGCCACCAATGGATGCCTTATACCGTTCTGGGGTAATCCCCAAATTCGCCGACGCATCTATAAAAAGGCGCAGTTGGTTTGAAAGGTCACGATACGTTTTGTTATACGGCGTCGCGGTAAGTAGGATGACCTTTGAATCGTTGAGGGCGATGTATTCGGCGATTGCCCGGTAGCACTGGCCCTCACGGTTGCGGAGCTTATGGCTTTCATCAATTATCAAGAGCCGGTAGCGGCGTTCTTCGAGAAGCTCATGCGGAGCAGCGGAAATGGACATCACCTTTGCCCGGAGCTGGTGGACATAGCCCTCCCACAGGGTAACCAGGTTTTTAGAGCAGATGATAAGCGTCTCCATGAAGAAATCTTCTTCAAACATCTTTGCCAGGGCCGCGGCGGTGATGGTCTTTCCCAGTCCTACCACATCGCCAATAATGACCCCGCCCCGCTTATGCAGGTGATGGGCGGCAACCTGGACGGCGTTTGGCTGGAACGGTAAAAGAGCCGTTTTGAAGCCCTTGGGAACGCTGAACTCCGAAATACCGGCGCGGGCTTCCTGCGAAAGATGGTAGGGAAGTAGCGGCTCCTTTCGCGCCAAGCTTTTATCGAAAAGCTGCGTCAGTTCTTTGGTTATGTCAATGCTCCAGCGGTTCTCCCAGCGGTCCTGAAACCACGGTTCCAGTTTTTGGGTGACCTCCGGTTCCGACAACTCCACATTGAGTTCCCCCTGCTTTGCAAGTCCCGCAAGGGTGAGGTTGCTGCTCCCCAAAAAACCAATAATAGGGGTGTTATAATCCTCCGGTAGGCCAGGTAGCGCTTTGCGTGAAGCGGAAAGGCCAGATGGAGTTTTACCACCACTTTGCGGGAATGAAGCTGCAGGCTGAGTTTTTTGAGGGTTGCCTCGTCACGGTTGGTGGGAATACCGATGGTTAGTTGTTTTCTAACGTCTGCGGTGATTTCCTTTTTCTTTGCATTGGCAGCGGCATTATCTATCGGTGTTTTATGTTCTGAAAAATATTCTTCCCGTTCGGCCATCGGCATTTTTTGCATACCGATAAGGACACGACAGAAGTATGTACCGCCGTATTCAGAATTTTCGCCAAGCCACCCTCCGGGGAGTTGTTCCACCCTGTCCAGCAGCAGGTCCCAGCCCCGCAAGTTAAAGGAGCCTATGCAGCAATCGGCCCGTCTGTCGCTTACCAAGGTTTTACGTAAGCCTGTCGAGCGGGTGCACATTATCATAAATAGTCGGCATATATCATTCATAACGGGAACCACTGCTTTGAGCACCTTATGTATAGAATACCATCAATCAATGAAGAAGGACAAGTCCAAGAACAGCAATTTTCAGGGCGAGCGCATTAAAATTACTAATTCTTTGCTACATAATGACTTAGTAACGTACCGGGCAAAAATATCTGGTATCGTAAGTCTTTATAGTATAAAGGCTTACGATTTTTAATACACTCGCCCTGCAGCAATTTTACTTTTAACCCTAAATATGGGTTTTTGGGGCATTTTTAGAGTGTTTTTTCCACATATAGTGGTAAATGTAAAATTGCTGCAAAACATGATGACAACCTGGACAACATACCGTTGTCGTGCTATAATAAAGGGTATCATTTGATATAGAGAAAACGAACAGAGAAAAACGGTTCCTTATGGTGTTATAGGGGGAGAATATGATGAGGAGAAAACCATGAAAGGTATTATTCTTGCAGGGGGAGTCGGGACGCGACTCTATCCTATTACTAAAGCGGTTTCAAAACAAATGCTTCCCCTGTACGATAAGCCGATGATTTATTATCCCCTATCGGTACTCATGCTGGCGGGAATCCGGGAAGTGTTGATCATTTCGACTCCCCGGGATTTGCCCCTGTTTAAGGAGCTTTTCGGAGACGGCCTCTGGCTGGGTATGGAGTTTGCGTATATCGAACAGGCATCCCCTCGGGGACTGGCGGATGCGTTTGTGCTGGGAGCGGAATTTATTGGAGACGACGCGGCGGCCTTGGTTCTGGGCGACAATATTTTCTACGGGAGAAGTTTTAGCCATACCCTGCGCCAAGGGGTTGCACAGGTACAGCGCGAGGGCGGGGGTCGGATTTTTGGGTATTATGTCAAAGATCCGAGCGCCTATGGGGTGGTTGCCTTTGATGAGGCTGGTACGGTCCTTTCCATTGAAGAAAAGCCTGCCCAGCCGCAATCCCATTATGCGGTACCGGGTTTGTATTTTTACGATAATGCAGTGGTGGAGATCGCTAAAAACGTGCGGCCTTCAGCCCGGGGTGAAATCGAAATCACCGCAGTCAACAACGCCTACCTTGCCCAGGGGCGCTTGACCGTTGAAATCCTGGGCCGGGGTATGGCCTGGCTGGATACCGGCACCTACGACGGACTTTTGGAGGCTTCCAATTTTATTGCCACCATCCAGAAACGGCAGGGGATGTACGTCTCCTGCATCGAAGAGATTGCCTATGCCAACGGCTGGCTTTCCCCGGAGGCGCTGTTGGCCCTGGCAGCTTCCTATAAAACCGAATACGGGGATTATTTGCGCTATATTGCGGAGCGTGGATGATGGCCTGTACCATTACCCCCGGTGCAATCCCTGGTTTGTATGAAATTACCCCTCGGGTTTTCGGCGATTCCCGGGGCTATTTTTTTGAATCCTATTCAGAGCGGGATTTTATTGAGGCGGGTTTAGGGATGCGGTTTGTTCAGGATAATCAATCCCGCTCGGTCAAAGGGGTCCTGCGGGGCTTGCATTTTCAGAAGCAGCATCCCCAGGGAAAACTGGTACGGGTCATTGCAGGGGAGGTGTTCGATGTGGCGGTGGACCTGCGGCCCCATTCCCCAACCCTCGGCCAATGGCAGGGGCTTATCCTGAATGACGCCACGCACAATCAGTTTTATATTCCCCCGGGCTTTGCCCACGGATTTTTGGTGTTGAGCGAAACTTCGATTTTTGCCTACAAATGCACGGATTTCTATCACCCGGAAGATGAAGGGGGGATTATCTGGAACGATCCCGCCATCGGCATTGTCTGGCCGGATCTGGGGATACCCTATAGCTTGTCTGAGAAAGACCAAAAACTGCCGCGTTTTTCAAGGAGAGATGAGTGATGATTTGGCTTATCGGTGCGCAGGGTATGCTGGGAACCGAACTCGCCCGGCTTTTTGAAACCCACCGCATGGAGTACCTGGGAACCGACCGGGAGGTGGATATTACCGATGGGGAAACCCTGACCGGGTTTACGAAAAACCAGCCCAAACGGATCTCCTGGATCGTGAACTGCGCGGCCTATACCGCGGTGGATAGGGCCGAAGATGAGGCGCTCATCTGCAGCAGGATAAACCGGGACGGCGCCGCGAACATCGCCCGGGCGGCACGCGGTATTGGCGCCAAGGTGGTGCATATTTCCACGGACTATGTGTTCGACGGAACCAGCCGCCGGCCCTATCAAGAAGATGATGCGCCCTGCCCGATCGGGGTATATGGACGTACTAAATACGAGGGCGAACAGGCGATCCAGAGGATCCATAAAGCGGCCTATATCATCAGGACCTCGTGGTTATACGGCGCGTACGGAAAGAATTTTGTTACCACCATGCTCCGGCTTATGGAGGAACGGGAGCGCCTTGCGGTGGTGAATGACCAGCGGGGGAGTCCGACCTGGGCGCACGATTTGGCCGGGCTTATGCTGAGGCTCATTACCAGCGTGGAGGATGGCCAGGCGGTTCCTGCGGGGATCTATCATGTTTCAAACGAAGGGAACATCAGTTGGTTTGATTTGGCCACGGAAATCTACCGGGAAGCCCGGGAACGGGGACTGGTGACCCATGACTGTACGGTGTATCCCTGTACCAGCGCGGAATTTCCCGCAAAAGTTACCCGGCCGGCCTATTCGGTGTTGGATAAGTCGAAGATCAAGGCGGCCTTGGGCATTGAAATCCCCGATTGGAAGTTCAGTCTGCGGGCATTCTTAGAGACCCTGTGTCGGAATCGCCCCCAATAAAAAGAAGGGCCTAGGAGACCCAAGGATGATAACCCTATGACTATGCGAACCTGTAAGAACCTGCTGGTAACCGGCGGCGCGGGATTTATCGGCTGCAATTTTATCCGCCTGCTTTTAAGCCCAGGGCACGAGTTTTCCGGGAGGATCATCAATCTGGATGCCCTCACCTATGCGGGGAATCCCGCCAGCCTTGCGGATATAGAGGCCCGTTATGGAGGGAACCGGTATTTCTTTGTATCGGGGGATATCCGTAATCCGGATCTGGTGCAATTCCTCTTCAAGAACTATGCGATTGATACGGTGGTGCATTTTGCCGCGGAAAGCCATGTGGACCGTTCGATCCTGGGGCCAGAAGCGTTTATTACCACCAATGTACTGGGAACCTTTACCCTCCTTGAGGCGGCCCGGCAATACTGGGGAGGGGACTCAGCGGGGACGCTCTTTCATCATATCAGCACCGATGAAGTGTACGGTTCTTTGGGGAAGCAGGGGTATTTTACCGAGACAAGCCCATACGATCCGCGCTCACCCTATTCCGCCAGTAAAGCCGCAAGCGATCATCTGGTGATGGCCTATCATCATACCTATGCGCTGCCGGTTACCCTTTCAAACTGCTCAAACAACTACGGTCCCTATCAGTTTCCGGAAAAACTCATCCCCCTGATGATCCTCCACATGCTTTCGGGTAAACCCCTTCCGGTATACGGGGATGGTAAAAATATCCGGGACTGGCTCTATGTGGAGGATCATGCCCACGCCCTGTGGACCATTATCAAAGGCGGCCGTACCGGTGAGAAATACGCCATTGGCGGCGAGAATGAGTGGGAAAACCTCACCCTCCTCACTACCTTGATTGACCTGGTGTCCCGCAAGACCGGGATGGATGGGGATACACTACACGCGGCCATTACCTTCGTGAAAGACCGCCCTGGACACGACCGGCGTTATGCGATTGACTGCTCGAAGCTCAAGGCTGAACTGGGTTGGAAACAGCTCGTCACCTTTGAAGAAGGACTTGCCAAGACCGTGGACTGGTACCTCGCCAACCCCGAATGGATTCAGGGGATTCAGAGCGGGGAGTACCAGCAATGGCTCAACAAGAACTACGATACGCGATAAGAGCGCCGAGGGTGTACGTTTCTTCGCTGAGTTAATCTTGAGGTCCTGAGTATACCTGCAATGCCCTGTAAGGACCCGCGCAGCACTACCATGCAAGGCCGGTTATTCGTGCGTGGGGCCTCCGTATGCTCGGCGTATACCCTGAGAAAAAATCACATCGCCGTTCCATAGAGGCTATCCTGAAATTCCTTGGCATGGATGCGAATCGTTTTAAGGGCCCGTAGTTCGATCTGGCGAACGGTTTCGGCGGCTATGCCCAGCTTCGCCCCTATGGTTCGGAGGGTGTATTTTTTGCCCCCTTTAAGCTGATACCGGTACAGGAGCACCTGCTTTTCCTGGTCATTTAAGCGATTCAGCATACGCAGGGTATCATCCAGTATAGACTTTTTGATGAATTCCCGTTCAGGGCTGTAGGTATAGTCCACATACATCTCCAACACCAAAGACGCCGAGTCGTCCTCTTCTGTATCAAGGGATACCAGACGATTGGTCATTTGCAGGATGAATTCCACATCTTCTACCGGAATTCCGAGTTCCGCGGCTATGTCTTCGCTCTTCGGCTGGCGCATAAGCGTCTGGCTTAAGATCTGGTAGGCTTTTCGTATCCTGCGGAGGGTTGCTTCTTTCCGATGGGGCAACCGAATAACCCGCCGCTTATTCGTGAGGAACCGGCTGATAAACTGGCGAATCCACCAGTTGGCATAGGTGGCAAAACGGAAGTTTTTTTCGTAGCTATATTTTTCCGCCGCATGAATGAGTCCTAGATTACCTTCCTGAATCAGATCCATGATAGGAACGTCCCCAGCCGGGGAATAGGTCTGGGCAATTTTAACCACCAGCCGTAAATTGGCTTCAACTAATGTTTGCCGAGCTTGAGTATCTCCCTGCTGTATCCGTTTAGACAAGGCCAATTCTTCTTCAAACGTAAGGAGCGGGATACGCTTAACTTGCTTAAAATATGCCTGTAAACCATCTTCTTCTGGAGAAGCGGCTTTCTGTTCGTCCCGTAGTGTACGCATATATCCTCCGGTGAAATCTTTAGTGCTATACAAGCAGATTATATGCCAAGTATACTTTCTGTAATTAAAGATGGTCTAATTCTTTTCATTACAAGAAAATACACGTATCCTTCCTCCGCATCGCACTCCCCGCAGGGTAAATTTGTATGGTATTATAGACAGTCCCTCATAGTATTTTATACATAGTATCAGTTAGCACGGTGATGAACATCCGCATCTCGGTAGTATGGTGTATGTGCTCGTGAACAGCAATAAACATGACCGCGAATAGAACCGGTCTCATAATTACCGACTAACCGCATTTAAAGTTGTATTTCTATACCCCGGATCAGTACCGGGAGTAGTCCAAAGACACGGGGCAGCAAACCACAGGGTTCGCTGCCCCCCTATTCCCCCTAAGGCGGTATGCGTGCTGCAAGCGGTTCAGGGTTATGCCCCAAAAATCATATTGGGAATCCACAGAACCAACCCAGGGAGGAAGACTAAAATTGCCAATTCCAGCAGCACCGCAACCATGAAGGGTAGGGAAGCCTTGGTGTACTCCTCCGGCGGACAGTCAATGATACCGCACACCGTATACAGCGCTGACCCAATCGGCGGAGTCATCACCCCGAGGGTGACCACCGTGGCCATGAGCACACCGAAGTGTACCGGGTCAATGCCCACGCTCTTGACCATAGGGAGGAAAATCGGCGTAAGCAGGAGGAAGTTTACATTACTGTCCACGAACATACCGGTAATGAAGAGGAAGCCCAGCATGATGAGCACCAGGGCCTGGGGGTTATCGGTGATACCGAAGATCAGATTGCTCATGGCCACCGGCAGTTTTACCCAGGTGATGGCGTAGCTGAACGGCCCGGACATGGCGATGATCAGCATGATGGCACCGTTGTCTTTCAGGGTCGTAATGAGGGCCGCTTTGAAATTCTCCCAGTTCAGTTCCTTATAGACAAACTTTCCGATGAGGATCGCGTACACCACGGCGAAGGCTCCGGATTCCGAGGGGGTGAACACCCCGAAACGGATTCCCACGATGAGGATAATCGGGAAAAGCAAGGCCCAGATAGATTCCTTAAGGTTTGCAAAAATTTCCGTCAAGCCCAACCGGGGAGCGTTCGGATTGGGCGGGTCGAATTTATGGAAACGGCAGGTAAGGGAGGTCGTGGTCATCAGGAAGCCCATCATCAAAATGCCGGGGATAAGCCCCGCGGCAAAAAGCCGCCCGATGGAAACCTCCCCCACAAACCCGAAGATGATGAGTCCCAGGCTGGGGGGAATGGTAGCGGTGATGAGGGCGGTTACGCAGTTCACCGCACAGATGTAACCTTTCTTGTAACCGATGCGCAGCATCTCCGGGCCGAGGATCCGGGTTTCCATGGCTGCATCGGCTGTGGCGGAACCGGAAACCCCACCCATCAGGGTGCTCATCACCACGGAGATCTGCGCGGTGCCGCCGTACATACGCCGGGTAAGGAGCCGAGCGAGGCTGAGGAGCCGGGCGGTGATCCCGGATACGTTCATCAGGTTCCCCGCAAAGATGAAGAAGGGGACCGCCAGGAACGCAAAGGATTGGCTCTGGGAAATGATCAGTTGGGTGGCGGTCTCGAAGGTAAGATACTCCACGGAAGAAAAATACGCGAACCCCGCGAGGCCGATCACAAAGGCAATGGGCATCCCCATGACCAGAAAAAGGACAAAACAGATAAGTAAAAAGCTCATGCCGCGCCTCCTTGGATTTCCTCAGCGTTAAAGTTCAAAATACCCCGCCTTATTTTGAGGATGGTCGATACCACCATCGACAGGGCGGTAACGACAATGCTTAAGGTTACCAGCGAATAGGGAATCGGTATGGACTGATATTTCCGGAGCCGTTCAAGCATCGCCAACTTGATGCCGAAAACAATGATGATCACCAGTGCAAAAAGGATAATGCCGTAGAGCGCTAGGGCTATGATCTTTTGAAGCTTTTTGGGCAAGCGGCGGGTTACGATATCAATGCCCACCAGTTGGCCGCTCCGCCAGGCGATATCCGCCCCCAGGAAAGCCGTCCAGGCAAGCAGGAACATCGCCAGATCGATGTTCCAGGACATGGAAATCCGGAAAAACCGCAAGATGGCGGACAAGAAAACAAACGCCACCAGGAATATAAAACCGGTCCCGCAAATAAGCACTTCAGCCTTGCAAAGGATGCGATATAGGTTCCTCATATAGTACCTCTACCTCTGTAGAGAAAAATAGCCGGGGAACCCCCGGCTATCACTAGGATTAATTACAGACCCAGTTCGCTGAATAATCGGTCTTTGAGGCCTGCGGAGAAGCCCAGATCGTTGTTGGTGTAGAGGGGGGCAATGGCATCCTGGAATTCTTGCAGATTGATTTCGGTGATGGTGACCCCCTTGTCTTTCATCTGCTGATAGTAACCGTCTTCTTCGGATGCGATAATGCCGCTGTATTTCCGGGCGGTTTCCCGGATGGTGTCAAGAAAAACTTTCCGGTCCGCTTCCGGCATGGAAGTAAGCAGTTTGGTCGAACAGACAAAGGACGATTGGAGCATATAGTGCTTGGTGAGGGCCAGGTACTTGGCAACTTCATAGATAGCCGAGCCGTAGGCCGTAGCCACCTGCACCTCGCAGCCGTCCAAGGTTTTCTGCTGGATGCCGGGGAGCACTTCACCCCAGGATATGCCGATATTCGCGAAGCCCAGGTACTTGGCCAGGGCGTTGCCGATGTTGTTGCCAAAACCGCGGATCCGTAGACCGTTGAGGTCGGTAACGGTATTTACCGGGGTGGTGGTGTAGAAGCTGCGGAACCCGTTGTACATATCCGCCACAAAGGTAATCCCCTGGGCTTCAAGCTGGGTCTGCCACTCCTTGAAGATAGCGGTGTCGGGTAATTTCTGCAAAGCCGCCGTATCCGTCAGCACATAAGGAGCCATCAGGATATTGAGGTCCGGGATATTGAATTGGCTTGCCAGCCGTCCGGGATCGGAAGGGACCACCAGGGGGACGCCGGATTTCGCCTGGGTAACCAGATCATCCGTATTGCTACCCAAGGCGCCGTTGACCTGCACCGCGGCATCGAAGCGGCCCGTGGCATTCAGCTTGTCTGCCACCTCCTGCATCATGCGGCTTTGGCCGGTGGTAGAGGCTTCGGTTCCGGCGAAGGTAACCGTGATCTTCGCCCTCGAACCCCCGGACGTCCCCTGGCCACCCTGCTGCTGACTGCCACCTTGCTGCTGCTGGCTGCCGCCTCCTGCAAACACCGTACCCACGGCAATGGTCATTCCTAAAACCACACCCGCGTACTTTACCATTTTCATAATTTCCTCCATAAATTTACCTTATGAACAGCCATTTTACGAACGACCGTTCATAGTTATGTTATTCTATCATAGCAGTATAACGGCGTCAATACCGAATTAGGAAAACCCAGGGCCAGCGTATATAAACAAAAGAGTCCGCGAATGACGCGAATTAACGCGAATGAGGGAATGACCACCATGCTTAATCCGTGTAATTCGCGTAATTCGTGGACAACAATTGTTATGTGCCCTCGCCCTGATAGGTAAGCGCCGCTTATCGTGCGGTAGTTTTGTCCTTGATACGCTCATCCCCGGGTACAAGCGCCTCTGCGGGGGCGCTGCGGTTCCCTTTCAGGGTATCGGTCCATCGCCGCAGTTCATGGGAAGCCCACTGGACGATTAAGAGCCGCAGCCGTTCCAAGGCCCCAAGCTCATCATCCAAAACCGCCTCCGCAAAAACCATCTGGGCTATAGGCTCGGTTATGTTCCTGGGCAGTTCCAGGATCCACCGGGCAAGGAGCGCCCCTTGCCGGTCTTTGATAAAGCCGTTCACCGCAGGCAGCAAGGCCTGTACCTGTTTATTACTGAAGACCACATTCGCCCGCCGCCGCCGGAACCAACCTCCCAGGGCTGCATGGTAATACTCAGCGGCCGCTTCAGCCTCGTCGAGGGCTAAGGTCTGCGCCGGGGTTTCAGCCTCCAGGAAACGGATCAGCAGGGGATAAAACTGATTTTGCAGGTCCAGAATATTCGCCATAGCCAGGACCACCTCGTCCCTAAGATACGGCGGAGGATCCGCCACCCGGAGGATGTCTAGGAGGGTCGAGAGGGAATGGGGAGACCGGTATATGCCGAAGGCTTCCACCCCCATGAGCTTGAGCCGGGGATTGGCGGTTTCCAGGATGATCTCCTCAATATGCGGCCGGAAGGCTTCATCCCCAAGTTTAGCCAAGGCAATGATGGCTTCCCCGGCAAGCATATAATCCTGGGAGCTTACCAGTTCCCGCAAGAGGGGGATCGCGGCAAATACCTGGTGATTTCCCAGGATCCGGGCGGAAATATAGGCGGTCGTAAAAGGATTGTCGATGATATCCTTCATGAGGGCCTTTTCAGCCTCTTCGGTGAGTACATCCAGGGTTTCCAAGGCCCGCATAGACTCCATACGAATGGCCAGCCTGGGGGACTTGGCCCGCTCCAGAAGACCCTTGAGGGCAAGCTGAGAAGGCGTATCGTGGAGGGCTTCCAAGAGGGCCGCTTCTTCCTCAGAATCCTTGGTTTTATCCAGCCGATCCAGCAGGGTAATGGCCCGAAGATCCCGGAAAGAAAACATCACTTCCAAGGCGCCCCGGAAGGGAAGCGCTCCCAGGGGAACCAGTTTCCGTTGGAGGAACAGGGCCACCAGGGTCATAAGCACGAGGATCAGATACAGCGTCCTAAAGGCGAACCCCACCGGCACCCCAAACCCGGTTAAGCAATCCAGGAACAGCCCGGTAAGCAGGGAGCCCCCCGCGCCGGCAATACCAAAGACCAGAAAATAGAGGATCCCCATGTCCAGCATCAATTCCATGGGGACCAGGGCAAGAAAATAGGTCTGGGCGATTCCTTCTGCGCCGAGGAAGCCAAAATTCAAGATGAAAAACAGGCAGCTCAACAGCAGGATCAGGGTGGTGAAATTGTCCGCCAGGCTCGCAGGGATAAACACGATGGGGAGCATCCCCCCGAGGCCGATGATGACGCAGATAATGAAGATGGGTTTCGCCCCGATTCGGTCCACCAGCAATTTGATGACCAGCCCAATGAGCAGGTTCCCCATGCCGCCGAAGACCGAATACAGGGAGACCATGCCGTCGCTCTGGGCAAAAGCCTCCCGACTGTAGACGATGATGAAGGACCGGGAGACCCCGGAAACAAAGGCTACCAGGAACAGGATGATGATAAAGTGCCGCTGGGAAGGCTCGGAAACCGCGTGGGAGAGGATCTGGAAGAATGAGGTGGTTTTTTCCCGGTTTTCCACGGGCGGTTCGGGGATCTTCTGCATCATGATCCCGCTCAAGATACCGAAGCCGATGCCCGCCGCCATGATGAGGGAGTAGATGTACAAGGGGGGCGCCCGTCCTAAAAACAGGGCGATGATAAAACCGGCAAACATCCCCACCGCGCTGTTGATGATCTGGATCTGGGTCATGTAACTGCTCCGGTCAGGACCCATGGAGAGATTGCTTAACACCGGGTTATTGCCGATCATGCCGATACCCCGGGTGATATGGAAGCAGGCGACCCCGAGCAGGGTCAGGCGTAACGCGGTATCTTGACGCCCTGCGGAAACCGCGATAGGTACGAACAGTATGGGGATCATGCAGAGGGACCGGCTTATCCAGGTAACGCTGAAGATTTTGATGATAGAGAATCGTTTGGACAGTACTTTCCCCAAGGGGAGAAAAAAGAAGGCCACATAGACCAGCGCGCTGAGGCCGCCGATGTAGGTGGAAGAGGCATGGAGCCGCAGGGCAAAGAGGGTGATAATATTGCCGGTCAGGAATGACCAGGAAAGGGCATTAAATACGTTAAACAGGTTGTACAATTCGCGAGCCTTACCGAGATGATAGGGCGAAAGGGTAACACTCATTTTTTCCTCTCCGTTAAGAGTAGCCCTTATATAGCGGGTTTTCAAGTTGGTATGGTTGGGTATGGATTGTATATTTATGCAATAATTACCCTTATTTTTTATAAATATACATAAATTATCCAATTTGCTGAACCATAACGGGAAAATAAAAAAATCCAAAAAAAATCATAAAAGTATGGACAAACTACAATGGTTGGTATATATTTTATTACCAGGAATGAATGCGAATATGTATATGTCTATAGTCCCCCCCCCCCCCCCAGGAAGAATTAACCACCGTCCTTCGAGAAACGCGATCTATCGCGTCCCTAGTGCCTCAGCTAACCCTACCGCAGATCCTCTTTTTTTCTCCGTCCCAGGAGAGAGAGGGGTATATGTACCATTGTAGGGATTGGGTTTCCCAGAGCCAACCCAGATACCAGTATGCTTTTCCCAGACATAGGTCTGAAAAGGTCGATGCAATGATTTCCATTTCATCGTTATTACACGGATGTTCCGGCCAAATTGACATTTTGCCAGAACCCTCTCAAGGTAAGGAGTTATAGTATGAAACGAGTTCTTCTTTTCGGTACGGCGGCGCTTATGGCGTTTGCCGTGGTATTTACTGCATGCCAGGATCCGCTTACGAATCCTGACGACATTACT
>JAISPY010000277.1 GCA_031274565.1 Treponema sp. | reverse complement strand
CATCGCTGATTTTGCAAGAAAGCCTACCTATGCCACGGGAAAAATTGTAGAATTGCCATCACTTTAAGAATAGGTACGGTATGAACGGTTTAGTTTTTTGTAAAAGTAAAATTGCTGTTATTTTTCAAACAAGTTGGCGGGGATTTCGTATAACTCCCTTTTCATATATCCTACCATAACCCGCAAATAGCTGTCAAGCGTATAATACGCGAAAAATACCATGCACTGGGGTCAATGAACCATGTTGGCGATGGAGCGTCCTCGTCTTCAGGGGAACCTGCCCGTGATTCCTTTGAGCTGGTACTTCTTCACCCGCAGCCCCATGACCCGCTCGGAGATCCCCAGATGCTGGGCCGCACGGGATACGTTGCCCCGGGTCCACCGCAGTTCTGCGGCGATGAGTTCTCGCTCCACTGATTCTACCGCTTCCTTCAGGGTTTGCCGTTGAGGGGAACCCGGGGACGCTCCGTGTTGTACCTGGGGGGGAAGGTGGCAACCGTGGATGGAATCACCGGTGGAGAGGATCACCGCACGTTCAATGCAGTTTTCCAATTCCCGTACATTGCCCGGCCAGGGGTACTCGGTCATCAAGGTACGGGCGGAGGATGAAATATGGTGAATGGGTTTATGATGCTCGGCGGAAAATTTTTTCACGAAGTGATCCGCCAGGAGCAGGATGTCGATTTTCCGCTCCCGCAGGGGCGGCACGCGCAGGGGAAACACACTGAGCCGATAGTAGAGGTCCTCCCTGAAGGCGCCCTCTTGGATGAGCTTAGGCAGGTCCCGGTTCGTGGCGGCAATGACCCGGATATTGACCTTAATGGTTTCAGTGCCCCCGATGCGTTCAAATTCCCGCTCCTGTAGGACCCGCAGGAATTTACTCTGAGTGGAAAGGGGCAGCTCCGCGATTTCGTCCAGGAACATGGTGCCTAAGTCCGCCTGTTCAAAGTACCCGATGCGCCGGGAAACCGCGCCGGTAAAGGCCCCCTTTTCATGGCCGAAGAGGGTACTTTCGATGAGGTTTTCAGGGATGGCCGCGCAGTTTAGTATGACGAAGGGCCGCACTGCCCGGGGAGACGCATCATGAATGGCGTGGGCGATCCGTTCCTTGCCGGCCCCGCTTTCTCCCAGGATGAGGACCGTCGCATTGGTACCGCTCACCTGATCCATCTGCTGATACAAACGCTGCATGGCCATAGAATTGCCGATGACCGGCCGGTCGTAACGGGTCCGCAGCGCCTCGTGGAGCCGGGAATTCTCCGCTTTCAGGGCTTCCATTTCTTCGTACTTCCCCTGATGGAACCGGACCGCCTGGCTGATGGAGGCCGCCACGATGGTTAGGATGCAGACCTCGTAATCCAGCGGTTCCGGAGTATAGAGCAGATCGATACTGATGGCGCCTATCACTTCGGGACCTATCTTAATAGGGACACAGACAAAGGACATGTCCTTGGCCTCCGCGCGGTTCCGGGCGCCGGTCCGGTTGAGGAACCGGGGTTCATCGGCGATTCGGGGGATGGCCACGGGGGTACCGGTTTCGATGACCCGTCCGGTAATGCCCTCTCCCAGGGAATAGCGGCCCTTTACTTTTTGCGATCCCTCCAGCCCCCAGGCTTCGGCTATGGCGATCTCCCCCTTGTCGCGGTTCAAGATGGTGATCATCCCCCGGATGATACCCAGATAGGTGGCGATCCGGTCCAACACGGGCTTTAAAATCGTTTCAAGTTGAACGGATGCGGCGAGCACCTGGCTGATCTCAAACAGCAAGCCTAAGCCCTCCCCTTCCCGATGGCACATATACCGCTTGCAGGGGGAGAAGCGGAGCGGACAAGATCCTGGACCATGTTCATGCATAGGTGTTACTTTCCTTTTCTCCCGGTACAGTATGGTTTTTTTTCTGAACAATCAAGAGGAAAAGCGGTTTTTTCATATATTTTTTCCTACTTTTTTGTAGCTTTAACGATCAGGATTGTTATTTTTGTAAGTTTTTACTAACATATCGCGGCTCATGAGGGATTGGTCAAAAGGATTGTACGGATAAAACAGATCGAACCGATCCGCAGATTAGGGCAATTTCGAGATTTGGCTTGTTTCATCCTGATGTAGTTGCTGCAGGTACCAGCCTTGGCACTGATACTTTTTTAATAAAAAATTCCCCCGCCAGTGGTAGGATAGTACCTCCAGGGAATAAAGCATAACTCCCGTCTTCCAAGGCGGGAGGCAGGGAAAATACCCCAGGGCTTAGGGAAAACATCCTGCGGTTTTCAGGCGGGAAAAATGCCCGAACCTCATATTGGCACGGTATTTGCTTAGTATCTAGCAAGCCGTTTTACGGCATCTGATTTTCGGAGTACATCACAGATGAGAAAAATCGCAATTTACGGTAAGGGCGGCATCGGGAAGTCAACCACGACCCAAAATACCGTGGCTGCCCTGGCTGAAATGGGAAAAAACATGATGGTAGTCGGCTGCGACCCCAAGGCAGATTCCACCCGACTGCTTTTAAATGGCCTTGCCCAAAAGACCGTACTGGATACCTTGCGGGCCGAAGGGGAAGACCTGGACTTGGATGATGTGGTTAAGATTGGTTTCAAGGGAACCCGCTGCGTGGAATCCGGGGGACCTGAGCCGGGGGTGGGCTGTGCGGGCCGGGGAATCATCACTTCCATAAATCTTTTGGAACAGCTCGGGGCTTTTGGCGAACAATACCAACTGGACTACACCTTTTACGACGTCCTCGGGGATGTGGTCTGCGGCGGTTTTGCCATGCCCATCCGGGATGGCAAGGCCGAGGAAATCTACATCGTCTGTTCCGGTGAAATGATGGCTATGTACGCGGCCAACAACATCTGCAAGGGGATCATGAAGTTCGCGGAAGCCGGGGCAGTGCGTCTGGGGGGGCTTATCTGCAACAGCCGCAAAGTTGACCGGGAAGACGAGCTTATCCAGGCCCTCGCGGAAAAGCTGGGAACCCAGATGATCCACTTTGTGCCCCGGGACAACGTGGTTCAGCGGGCGGAGATCAACAAGAAGACGGTGATCGACTTTGATCCCGGGGTTCCCCAGGCGGATGAATACCGAAAGCTGGCCGCAGCCATTGCAAAGAACCGCATGTTCGTGATCCCTAAGCCCTTGGAGATTTCCGATCTGGAAAACCTCTTAATGAAGTTTGGCATTGCAGATTAAAAACTCCACAGAATCAGCATACTAAGGGAGCACAGTATGGTAATGATACGCGCGATAGTGCGGCCGGAAAAAGCCGACGCGGTGATGGCGGCATTGATGGCAGATGGGTTTCCCTCGGTAACCCGGATGAACGTTTCGGGCCGGGGGAAACAGCGGGGCATCAAAATCGGGGACGTAACCTACGATGAGATCCCCAAGGAGCTGCTGCTCATGGTGATCAAAGACGGCGACAAGGATTTTGTCATAAAAAGAATCATGGAAGTGGCCCGGACCGGCAAGGGATCCTATGGGGACGGGAAGATCTTCGTGTCTGCGGTGGAAGAAGTGTACACCGTAAGCTCGGGGGTCAAGGAAAACGGAGAGGCCGCGCCGTGAAAGAAGTAATCGCCATCATCAGGATGAACATGATGAACAAAACCAAGCGGGCCTTGGCGGACGCAGGGGTGAGTTCTATGTATGCCAAAGAATGTCTGGGCCGGGGCAAGGGTACGGTGGAACTCCCCCGGTACCTGGGAGGCGCGGAAGCGACGTATGAAACCATGATCCAGGAACTGGGCGTTGTGGGCAGGCTTATCCCCAAGCGCATGATCCACATGATCGTCCCGGACAAACTGGTCAAGACCGTGGTCAACACGGTGATCGGCGTCAACAAGACCGGCAGAAGCGGAGACGGCAAGATCTTTGTGATACCCCTCTCAGAATCATGGCGGATCCGCACCGGTGAATCCGGAGACGCGGTCTTAGATCAATGAACCATGAACTATAGAGCAGGAAACGTTGAGGAGTAAGCATGGCAGAGGAACTAGTGGAGACAAATAGCGAATTCAAGGCCGCGGTGCTGCAGGCCTATCCGCCCAAGGTTGCTAAGAAGCGGGCGAAGCAGATCGTGGTCAACCAACTCGAAAACGATAAGGCCCCGGAGATCCTGGCCAATACCCGGACCGTGCCAGGGATCATCACCATGCGGGGCTGTGCCTATGCGGGGTGCAAAGGGGTGGTCTTGGGACCCACCCGGGACATCCTCCAGATAACCCACGGACCTATCGGCTGCGCGTTTTACAGTTGGCTCACCCGGCGGAACCAAACCCGGCCCGCTACAGCGGAGGCGCCCAACTACATGCCCTACGCCATGTCCACGGACCTGCAGGAAGACGAGATTATCTTCGGCGGGGAGAAGAAACTGCGGGCCGCCATTGACGAGGCGGTGGCCCTCTTTCACCCCCGGGCCATTGGGATCTTTGCCACCTGCCCGGTGGGACTTATCGGGGACGATGTCCACGCAGTGGCCCGGGCCATGGAAGAAAAGTACCCGGACATTAACATATTCGGGTTTTCCTGCGAGGGCTACAAAGGGGTGAGCCAGTCCGCAGGCCACCATGTGGCGAACAATAAGGTCTTTACCGATGTGGTAGGCCTGGAGGATACCCCCAAAACAGGGGAGTTCCGGTTCAACATCCTGGGGGAATACAACATCGGCGGGGATGCCTTTGAGATCGAGCGGCTTGTAACAGCCTGCGGCCTTACCCTCCACTCAACCTTCAGCGGCAACTCCACCTACCAGGAATTCATCACCGCCCATACGGCGGACCTCAATGTGGTGATGTGCCACCGGTCCATCAACTACCTGGCGGGGATGATGGAAACCAAATACGGGATCCCCTGGTTCAAGGTCAACTTCGTGGGCGCGGAATCCACCTCCAAGTCCCTACGGAAGATCGCCTGTTTTTTCCAAAACGATGCCCTCCTCCGGTGTACCGAAGCAGTGATTGCCCGGGAAATGGAGGAAGTAGAAAAGGTGCGCCTGGACGTGAAATCCCGGTGTGCGGGGAAGACCGCAGCCCTCTTTGTGGGCGGCTCCCGGGCCCACCACTACCAGGACCTGCTCACCGAAATCGGTATCACCACGGTCAGCGCAGGCTACGAGTTTGCCCACCGGGACGACTACGAGGGCCGGGAGGTGCTGCCTTCCATTGTGGTGGATGCGGATTCTCGGAACATCGAGGAACTCACCGTACAGCCCGACGAAACGCGCTACCGCCCCCGGTTAAGTCCAGAGGAAAAGGCCCGGCGGGAAGCGGCGGGGTTCACCTTCAGCGATTACCAGGGGATGATGCGGGAAATGGCCCCAGCGTCCCTGGTCATTGATGACTGCAATCACTTTGAACTGGAGGAACTCCTCGATCGGTATCATCCCGACTTAGTGTGCGCGGGGATCAAGGAAAAGTACGTGGTCCAGAAGCGGGGGATCCCCATGAAGCAGCTCCACAGCTACGACTACATGGGGCCTTTTGCAGGCTACCAGGGGGCCATCAATTTTTACCAGGAGATTGACCGGCTGCTTAACTGCAACGCCTTCAAATTCACCAAGGCCCCTTGGGACAAAAGCCCTGAGCTTTCCGCAACCTACGGGGACATGGAATAAGCAGGGGATACTCGTGCGCAGGGTGAGCATAGCTTATGGATCACCACACTAAGCACTACCCAAAGGAGTTATCATGCTATTAAGACATACACCGAACACCGTGATTGAGCGGTCGGCCCTGACTATCAACCCCGCCAAGACCTGCCAGCCTGTGGGGGCCATGTATGCGGCCCTGGGGATTCACCGCTGTCTCCCCCATAGCCACGGTTCCCAAGGCTGTTGCGCCTATCACCGAAGCGCCCTCACCCGGCACTATGCAGAGCCTATCATGGCCAGCACCTCCTCGTTTACCGAAGGGGCCTCGGTATTCGGGGGCCAGGCGAACCTGCTGGAATCGATCACCAACATTTTCACCCTCTATAACCCGGATATTATCGCGGTGAATACCACCTGTCTTTCCGAGACCATCGGGGATGATCTTGCCCAGATCATTCACCGGGCAATGGCGGACCGTAAAATTCCTCCCGGGAAGACCGTGATGTACGCCAGTACCCCCAGCTTTAAGGGTTCCCATGTAACGGGCTACGCCAATATGCTCACCGCCTTGGTGCAGCAGTTCGCGGTGCACACGGGTAAACGGAACAACGCCATCACCCTGTTGCCGTCGTTTATCGAACCCAGCGATATGGCGGAAATCAAACGCATCGCCGAAGCAATGGGGGTGCAGTACATCATGTACCCGGATACGAGCGGTGTGGTGAATGGTCCCATGGACGGCACATTCCACATGTACCCCCGTGGCGGGACCGGGAAAGAACGGATCGCCGAGTCCGGGGACTCCCGCTACGCCCTGGCCTTGGGCCGGACCGGGGCCCTAGCCGCGGCCCAGCGCTTGGATGCCAAATGCAAGGTCAAAACCGATGTACTGGAACTCCCCATCGGCATCAGCGCCACCGACGCATTTGTGGATACCCTGCGAAGAACCGCAGGGGTGACCGTACCGGACAGCCTCATCACCGAACGGGGGCAGCTCGTGGATGTACTCTGCGACAAAAACCAGTATATCTATGGAAAGAAAGTGTCCCTCACCGGGGATCCGGACATCCTCATCGGCCTTACCCAGTTCTGCAAGGATGCGGGGATGGAGATCCTCCATGTCCTCACCGGTACTCCCGCAGGAAGCAAGTTCACCAAGCGGATCCAGGAGATCGCCGGCCCTGCTACGATGGTCAAGGAAGGCCCCCAGGCAGACCTCTTCTACTTTCACCAAGTCCTGCAGAACCGCAAGCCCGACCTCATCCTGGGGAACACCTACTGCAAGTACCTTGCCCGGGATATGGACATCCCCTTCCTCCGCACGGGCTTCCCCATCTACGACCGGGTGGGACATTCCTACTTTCCCATCACCGGGTACCGGGGCGGGCTGCACCTCTTGGTGAAAATCCTGGACCTGTTCATGGACCGCCAGGACCGGGACGCGCCGGAAGAGCGGTTTGAGCTGGTACTGTAATGGAGCTGTATACCGCAGCAAAAAGGGGCTACGGATTATGCG
>JAISPY010000190.1 GCA_031274565.1 Treponema sp. | reverse complement strand
CTTTTGTCAAGGCTCTAAACAGCGAAAACAGGATAGACCCAGCGCATTACTTCCCGTTTCCCACGGCTGAAACTAATCTGACCCCTACGGCAGGGCGAGGGCACATAAAAATTTTTGTCCACCAATTACACGGATTAAGAAGGAATCACGCGCTAAAATCCGTTAAGGACCCGCGCAGTACTACCATGAGCATAACATGCAGGGCATGTTATGCGTGCGCGGGTCCTCAATCAGCGTAATCGGTGGATTTTTTATCGTTATACCCGCTCATTACGCTCATTTTTGCGCATTAAGCACGGTGGTCATTCCATAATTCGCGTTAATTCGCGTCATTCGCGGACTCTTTTGTTTATATGCGCCGTGCGGGAAAAAGTTAGTACCCGTTCCAGGGGTAGCGGCTTGACCCGGGTGGGAGCGCAGGGCTTACCGGTTTCATCCTGAATGGAAAGGCCGCTATTGCCGATGTGTTGGGCCGCTTCTTGCACGGAAAAGGTTCCGGTTACCCGGTACCGGGATATACCTGCCCTAAGGGCAGCGGCGAAGGTTTGCACTGCGGCATGGTAGAGTTCGGGAAAAGAACGGGTATCAGCCGGGCCAGTCTGGGTAGGATAATACCAGGTTGCGTGACCCAGGTTGAGGTAATCAATAGAGAGGGGAAACCGCTCCGGGTACTGGTAAAATACGAGCTGCTTCTGGGGGAGACCTTCCCCCAAGGGAAGCGGGCACTGCAGGGAAGGCTTCCGAGGGTCTGTAAGCCCATAGAAATACGCGCAATCCTTAAAGGCATTGCTTATACGCTGGAAAAGCTGCCGGTCTCCCGCTGCTCGCTGGGGAAACACCTGTACCAAGGTATGGGCGAGGAGTTCCCGGAGGCCCGGGGGAGGTTCCCCGCAAACCGCGGCTAACGCGCCCTGATCCCAGGAAGCGATCGGTTTCCCCCGTAGCAGCGCGAGCATGAGCACGTCCAGAAGCCGTTCAAAGAAGGCATGAGCCGCACCTTGAGGAAAGATCGCTTGTGGGGAAACCGGCAGGTTTGATTGGTACACAATATACGGGTGGGCAGCCCGATCCAGGGCCGCATGGGTCATAAACCCCAAGGCGTATGCCAAGAGGGGCCTTGTTTCCCCTCCTTTGCGGTCCAGGAGGTGCTTGAAAAGCGCCGCGGTAAAGTCCCCGTATCCCCGGCGGTGCAACAGGGTACCGTATTCCACGGCCATGGGTCGGGTCATCTGGCTGTGGTAGTATATATCCGGTCCCTGGCATCCCAGGGCGAAGACCCTCGGGTATTCCCGGTACAACGAGCAGAGCCTTTCTAAGACCGGTTCGGCCAAGCCCCGCTCAGGATGGGACAGTTCGGTGAGCAGGTCTTCCCCAAAAAGGGTATGCAGTATTTGGGCAGGCATACTACCTAGGATTATCCCCGCAAGAGCCGTATCCGATCAAGGTTAAAATCAATGGAAACCGCTGCTCCTTCGGGGAACAGTCGCTTGGACACGGGATCATCAATTTGGACGAGGACTTCACCGTAGACCGTTTCCACGAAGGTCTCGACGCTGTGTCCGAGATAGACGTTCATGTGCACGGTTCCATCCACATACCCGGATCCGGGTTCAGCTTTTTCTTTTTTTTCTACCTTTTCTATTTTTTCTATCAAGCGCAGGGATTCGGGCCGGGCCATGATGACCGCGGGTTTTCCCGCCTCCAGATCCGACGCGAACCGATGCACCCGCAGATTCCGGGCGCCTAAGCGGCAATTCCAGGCGCCATCCTGTTTTTCCAGCCCCTCCACCGGGAAAAAGGCAACCTTTCCCACGAAACTTGCCACGAATTGGGAGTCCGGGTCTTCGTATATGGTCTGGGGGCTGCCGATTTGTTGTATCTCCCCGTTCCGCATGATAATGACCCGGTCGGACAGGCTCATGGCTTCCACCCGGTCATGGGTCACATATACCGCGGTGATCCCCAGCCGTTTCTGTATCCGCCGGATTTCAATCCGCATCTGTTCCCGGAGCAGCGCGTCCAGGTTGGAAAGGGGCTCGTCCAGGAGCAGCACCGAGGGTTCCACGATGAGGCTCCGGGCCAGGGCAACCCGTTGCTGCTGACCTCCGGAAAGCTGACCGGGAGCACGGTCGTGGAGTTCACTGAGACCCACCAAGGCAAGGGTTTCCCGAACCTTCTGGGCGATAGCAATTTTGGGGAGCTTTCCATTTTTTCCATAGTTCAGGCCATAGGCCACATTTTCCCCTACGGTCAGATGGGGGAAGAGGCCGTAGCTCTGGAACACCGTCGCGGTGTCCCGGGCATTGGGCGGCAGCATGGTCACATCCTCAGTGCCGATACGGATCTTCCCCGAAGAGGGAAGCTCGAAGCCTGCGATCATCCTGAGGGTGGTGGTTTTACCGCAGCCGGAAGGACCGAGGAGGGTTACCAGTTCCCCTGGATTGACCGTAAAGTCCGAGGCATGAACCGCCACCACATCGGGTCTCCCCTTGGTATTTTTGAATACCTTGCTTACCCCCTCCAGGGTTACGGAAACGCTCTTTTTCGTCGGCATATAGGCTCCTTCTATAAGAAAAAAGTAAGGAAAAAGACGGCTTAACGAATGATACTCTTTTCAGTCAGACCCCGATCCCGGAGCAGGAACTGCATGAGGACGAAGACCCCCAGCACGATGATGATGAGCACCGTGGAAAGGACACTGGCAAGCCCAAACCGGAGGTTCTCGGAAAAGTTGTAGATCTGTACGGTCAGGTGATACCACCGGGCGGAAATGAGGAAGATCACCGCGCTCACCGCGGTCATGGACCGGACAAAGGTATAGGACATGCTGGTCAGGAAGCTGGGCCGTATCAAGGGCAGCACCACCGTGGTAAAGACCTGAGCCGTATCCGCCCCCAGGTCCTGAGCCGCCTCCTCAATTGAAGGGTCGATCTGCCGGAGACTTGCCGCACCGGTCTCCAGTCCCACGGGCAGTTCCCGGATGACATAGTTGATGACCATGATCGCCCCGGTTCCCACCAGCAGGAGGGGAGGCTTGTTAAAGGCCAGGATGTAGGAGATACCCAGGAGGGTACCAGGAATGGCGAAGGGGGTCATCAGTAGTACCTCCAGGATCCGTTTTCCCACAAAGGTTCGCCGTACCACGATAAGGGCCGCGGCCATGGCGATGAGTCCCGCGATAGGCGTAGCAGCGGCAGCGAGGATCACCGTGCTGAGGATGGCCTGTTTACCCCGTGAAAGGGCCTCCCCGATATTCGACAGGGTAAATGAATAGTCGATACCCCAGTTTTTCACGAAACAGCCCGCTACGATGGTACCGTACAGGCTCAGAATGAACACCAGGCAGAGCCCCACAAAGATCGAGAGGCAGATCCGCACGGGCCTCGTGGCCAGTTCCGCAAGCCTTGTGGAAGGCTTACCCGTAACGGTAACCACGCTCTTCTTGTTCACCCAGTACCGCTGGGCAAAGAACGCGGTGAGGGTAGGCATGAGGAGCAGGAGGGAGAGGGCCGCGCCGCCGCCTAAGTTGCTCCGGCCCGTTACTTCGATATAGGCTTCCACCGATAGGACCCGGTAGGATCCTGCCAGGAGCAGAGGGTTGGCGAAGTCCGCCAGGGAATTGGTAAACACCAAAAGCCACGCGGATAAGAGTCCCGGCAAGGACAGGGGCAAGGTGATGGTGAGGAAAGTCCCCAGCCGGGATGCTCGCAGATCTAGCGCAGCATCTTCCATCGTGGAATCAATGGATCTGAGGACGCTTGAGAGGGTCATATAGGCGATGGGAAACATCCCGATAGTCTGGACCATGACCAGTCCCCCCAGCCCATAAATCGAAGCGTTGCGTATTCCCAAAAGCTGATGGGTGATGAGGCCGTTATTGCCAAAAAGGAGAATGATGGACAGGGTGAGGGAGAAGGGCGGGGAGATGACCGGCATGGTTGCTAAGGTACCGATGAGCTTCTTTCCCCGTACCCCGGTCCGCTCGGTGAGGAAGGCAAAGGCGAAGCCAATCACCGTAGCAACCGAGGCAGTGATGATGCCCAGCTTGACCGAACCCCAGAGGGATACCAGGTATTGGGGGGAGAAGGTTCTTTTCCAGATAGCTAAGGAAAATACCCCCGCTTCCACAAAGGTCAGCCGTAACGCCTCGAAAAGGGGATAGGCCACAAAGGCGATGGCCATACCAAACAGGAAGATCACCCCATACCCGGTGATAGGGTCCCGCGCCAAGGTCCCCACTGAAAAGAGGGTAACGAAGATAAGCCCGGCGAGGATTGCCAGGGTCCGCAGAAGCTGCTCAAAGGGCGCAGCGCTGTCTTCGGGGATCGCCATAAGCACCGCGCCGCTACTATCGAACCCCGACTCATCGGGTACCGGTAAGAAATACACCCACCAGCCAGCGGAGTTTTCGCTCCCCTCGATCCCGGCGAGATCCGTCCCCTTGATGGGCTTGCTTACTTTATAGGGCAACAGGTAGTAGACACTTTCCAGGCCCTTTTGGAATTCTTCCTGGTCATGGTAGGTATTCCAGATGGCCTTTGCCACGGGATCCGAGGCTGCCGGGGAGAAATTCCATTCCTCATCCCGTTCCAGGATCATCCCCCGGGCGCCCGGGATCTCCTGGGGAAGCCCGGCTATCCAATCTTCGTAATAAGAGGGATCCCCTGGCATGGTTCTGGCGAATAGGCTTACCTCTTTGAGGCTGTTGGCTTCGTAATAGGACCGGAAGGACCCTCGGAGGGACGTGTACATCCAGATATCGCACGCCACAAATACCAAACACGCCACAAGTACCTTGAGGAGCTTTTGCCTGGTCATCGTCGGGACGCTCCTTACCGTAGGGTTTTAGCGTTTAGCATCAATATCCCGGTTCCACCGGTCCAAAAGGCGGTTTTTGTTAGCCGTGTCTCCATCCCAGGCCATATTCTGGTTAATGGTCTTGATCTGGTCTAAAGAAAGGGCCAGGGGATGTTTCGCCGCGCCGTTGGCCACGAGAACCAGGTACCAATCGGTAAAGAGTTTCTGGGCGTTGGGAGAAGAGAGGATCCAGTCGTAGAGCTTCCGGGCGTTCACCGGATCCTTACCGCCTTTGATGAGGGACATGGAGGCCAGCTCATAGCCGGTACCTTCTGTGGGAGCATAGATCTCCACATTGGCCCCCTCAGCCTTGAGCTTCACCTGATCGTGGGCATAGCCTATGGCAATGGGGATTTCCCCGGTGGCAACGCTCTTCCCCGGGGCTGAACCTGAACGGGCGTACTGATCCACATGGGCATCCAGTTTTTTGAGGTAATCAAAGGCCGCGTCTTCATCACCCTTGTTCAGGGTTCTGATGGTGGTAAGCACATTATAGGCGGTGCCGGAGATATTGGGGTTGGCCATGCGGATATAGCCCTTGTATTCGGGTTTGAGCAGATCCGCCCAGCTTTTCGGCGGGGTAAGCCCCAAAGCCTTGGCCCGATCCATATTAGTCACGAAGGTGAGGGGTCCCACGTAGAGACCGATCCAGTAATTCTGGGGGTCCTTGAACTCGGACCGGGTATTGGTCGCATACCGGGACCGGTATGGAGTGGTGAGGTTCTTTGACTTGGCGGTGATGTGGTCAAGGCCCACCCCGCCGACCCAGATAGACGCTTGCGGATTGGCCTGCTCCGCCTCCATGCGGGCCACGGCCTCACCGCCGGAGAGCCGCACAAAGTTGACGCTTATACCGGTTTCTTTTTGGAACTGCGCAAAGAGGGCCTTAGCCAAGGGTTCCTCCAGGGTGGTGTAGGCAGACACCGAATTCTGAGCCCCGAGGACTCCTGCGGTAAAGAACAAGGCCAAAACCACCGTACTCAATCGTTTCATTCTTAATGCTCCTCATGGTATAGTAGTAATCTATGATTACCATAGGAAAAGTATAACCGGCTTAAGTTCAATACTCAAGAACAATTTTCCCGAGGGCTCAGGCCGCCCCCTCCCCAGTCCGGATCATGAGGACCCGCGCAGGCATAACACGACCATTCGATAGGACGCTCCCGGGGCGGCTCCTGCTTGAAACCGTGGCTCCGTCTCCTTTTTTACCCCCTGCTCCCGGGGATACCCCAGGGGTTCCTCATGGTTAATAGGGTTCAAAATCAAGGATAATGGACGACCCGGATTTCAAGCTGTTCTGCCAGGCGGTATTATTCTTGTAGCTCTGTAATGCGCTGGAAGGCACCCTAACGGTAACGGGTTTTTGGACCGAAACCCCGTCGAAGGGTCGTGTCCCGAATGTGGGGGCTATAGTTCCCAAAGTAATGGTAATGGGCTGGATGCTATTGCCTCGGAAAACCACGGCGCCGAACCACGTTGCCATCGGGAGGTATACCGAACTCAACTGGTTACAGTGACCGAAGGCGGATGTGCCAATGTTCGTTGCCACCGGAAAGCTCACGGTTCTCAGGTTGACACATTTTTGGTAGAACATCTCTCCGCCGACGATTTCGACCTTAGGACCGCTTATTTCCTGGAGGTTGACGAAGTATTGAAAGGTAGAGTCTCCGTATGATCCTCCGGTCTTGAGCTTGGTGACTCCCTCTGGCAAGGTAAGGGATATGA
>JAISPY010000178.1 GCA_031274565.1 Treponema sp. | reverse complement strand
TGGGGGGGGGTCCACCCCCGGCGTATAAAACGGCCAATTGGGGGGCCGTTTTACCCCCGGCGGGGCCGGGTAAAATGCCCCCCCCCCCCCCCCCCCCCCCGTCGGGAAAATATTCAACGGCTGGGTAAGCGGCGGAACTTCCTACGCGGCGGGTAGCAGCTATACGGTAACCGGGGATGTAATCTTTGTCGCCCAGTGGATAGTTAGTGACGGAACAAGCTACACGGTAACTTATACCGTAGGCGAGGGGAGCGGGACTCCGCCGGGGATTCAAACGGTCACTTCGGGGACGCTTATCACCCTGCCGGGTCAGGGGAATATGACGGCGCCCAGCGGGAAAACATTCAACGGCTGGGTAAGCGGCGGAACTCCGTATGCGGAGGGAAGCAGCTATACGGTAACCGGGAATGTAACTTTTACCGCCCAGTGGACAGGCGGCGGCGGAACGGATCCCGATGACAGGGGATTTCTTGATATTTTATACGGTGAAGCCAGTGGTACCACAGGCAGCAACGAAGGCGTGTATGTGGGGATCATATCGTTTGCCGGAGACGCAACCGTTATAACGAGTCCTCCGATTTTGCTTAACAACGCGGCAAATTATAATACGCTTAAAAGTAAAATAGCGAATGATTATACCCGCGCTACACAGGGCGGTACAACCATGTTCCTTGGGGTACACAGAGCCCTGGCGGATTTAAAGGCCAATGAAACTTCGTACCCCGCCAATCTTGATACGGTGAGCATCATCACTTTTACCGACGGGCTGGATAACCAGTCTCACGGGATGCTTTCAAATTCAGCCAATAGCAGCGGGCCTAATTACCAGCTTGAAGGTCAATCATTTCCTACCGTAGTTAATGAGACGACAGGCGAAGTTACTACAGACGGGCTGACCAATTACATCAATTATGTTAAAGGACAGATCGCTAACCGGACTATTGCGGGTAAAACCATCAAAGCCTATTCCGTTGGAATACTCGGCTCTGATCTAAAAAACCCATCTACCGGAATTGTAAGCCCGGATAACCAGGCATTGTTCAATTCAAGATTGGAAGCCGCCGCTACAACCGGAACAGATCCGGTGTCCGGCAATCCTTACTTTACACAGTTGTCCGATTTTGACCAATTAAAAGCAACGTTCCGGGGTATAGCCGAAGGCTTAAATGTTGTCTATACCAATACTACCATAACCATGACAACAACTCAGAATGCCGGCGCAAGATATAGATGGACATTCGATGCCGCAGGAAAGGTTGACGCCGAAAGTTCCACGAGATATATCGAAGCAACGCTTAGTAGTTCCGGCTCAGAGTTCAGGTTAGTAGCGATTACCTATGCAGGCGGTATCAGCGCTGATCAAGGAAGCGGTCCAATAATCGGAACCATGGGGACAGAGGGCCTCGATTTTGAGTTTACCAATGTTCAGAATTATGATTCAACGGTAGATCGTACGAATACACAGCAATGGCTAAGACCGGCGGGCAGTACAACCTGGAATCGGGAAAGCGAGATTAACACAACAGGTGTACCGAATTCAACGGTAGAACATAAAACCGCGGTTATCTATCTTGTGCTGGATGCTAGTACGTCTTTGTCAGAATCGGAGATAGCCAGTATAAAAGCCGCAATCTCAAGCGGAAGTTATTCAAGCGGTCCGGGCGGGTCCGCGCCAAGCGCGCCCACCGGCGTAAATGCAACCGCTGCTTCATCAAGCAGCATTACGGTAACGTGGAACACGGTGAGCAACGCAACGGGCTATACCATTTATCGCAGCGGCAGCGCTTCCGGAAACTACAGCCAGGTGGGTACCTCGTCAACCACATCATACACCAATACCGGATTGCAGTCGGATACCACGTATTACTACAAAGTTTCCGCAACCAACGCCAACGGAACGAGTTCCCAATCGGCATACACTTCCGCAAAAACTCAGGGGGGTGGCGGCGGCGGACAAGCGCCAGGCGCACCCACCGGTGTATCGGCATTTGAGGCAGGAGCCTATATTTTTGTACAGTGGAACGAAGTAAGCGGCGCGGAATATTATACCGTTTATCGCAGTGAAGGCAGCGCTGCAGGACATTACCAGGCAGTGAGTGATGCAGATGGATCATATACTGATTGGGATATAATACCAGGTATCAGCTACTACTACAAGGTAACCGCGGTCAACGACTACGGAGAGAGCGTCCAGTCAGCCTCTGCCGGTCCCGTAACAATCGCAACCGTGCCAAATGTACCTACCGGATTAAATGCAACGTCTCCAAGAATAGGTACCATAGAGGTAAGCTGGGACAGTGTTTCTGGGGCAACATCTTACAATGTGTATTCTAGTATCAGCGCTAATGGCGAATACTCTTTTCTTAAAACAGTATTTGCACCTGTCTGTAGTGATAGCGGCTGGATTAGGGAGGGGTATGTATACTACAAGGTAACCGCGATAAACAGCGCGGGTGAAAGTGAGAAATCATCATATGTGGAGTATCACTATTATTTTTGATGTTTAACACTGAGGTTACAGTCACTGTCGTAAACAGCGCCATGCGCTAATTTCCCCGTAGTACCCTAACGGGTAGTTCCGCCCCCGGACGCCACCTGTCCCGCGAGTCCGGGGGCTGGACTTTTTTGGGCGTTTGGCGCCAAGTTGGAGAACACAATAAAGAAAATTCCCTTTTTATTGTCCGTATGGTTATTGAACACCTTGTTGTGTGCGGAAACCAGTAAACGGGTGGTCCTGGCCCTATGCGCGTTTACGTTACAAAAATTTAACCCCTTTTCCATCAGTTTTTAAGGAAAAGTAGACTTCACCGCGAACCTGTGGTTCGACGACACGGACAAAAGCGGGGAATTTCGAGCAAAAAGTCCGTGTTTGCAGACCGGTGGTCTACTTTCCCTCAAACGCATAAGGGCCTTGGTCCCCCGCACGGGCGGTTTATCCGGTCTGTTACTTTTTGGCGTTTGGGACAAATTGAGCCCGCAATCCCAGGCTGAGGGATATTCCTGGCATATAGTACCCGGCAAAGGATTCGTAGTGGGCGTCCAGAATATTCCGCAGCGAGGCAAAGCCGGTGAGGTACTTCCCTATGCCCTGGTTATAGGTGGCATGCATGATGCAGTACGGGTCCAGGGGCATCTCGTTTAAGGTATCCGCATAGCGGATGGTTTCAAAGTGGGCCGATATGACGAGGGAGCCTGTTTTCCATTGGAGGTCCACGAAACCGCCGATGATATGGGTCGGCATATAGGGGATGCGGTAACTGTCCGCGAAGGTCGCATGGCCGCTTAAAAGCCAACTGAGCTGAAACTGATAGGTCAGGCCCAGGCGGATCCGCTCCAATCCGGCTTTTTTGATCCCCAGGGTAAGGGTTGGCCGCGTATCCATACCCACAAAAAAGGCGGTTCCGATATTTTCAGGGGACCAGCGTCCGCCAGCGCTTTTTACCCAATGGATCGAATCTTCCGTCCACTGGGCATAGCAGGTGGTATTGAGACTAAACCAGTCCGCGGGGGTGAACTCGCCGGTCAGATCCGTGCCGAGGCCGTCCTCGGGTTTGAGATTCGGATTGCCTACGAACATGCTGTCCAGACTCCGGTAGTAGAGATCGTCAAAATCCGGGAACTTGAAGCTGCGGAAATAGTTGTTCTTGAGGGTAAATTGGGGAGCTATCTTCCAGCTCAACCCGATTTTTGGTACCAGCACCCCCTGTTTGGTATCAGTAACGCCCTTTAGGGAAGCGACGAACAGCCATTTTTCCCTGGGTGAAAATTCCCCGGTAAGATAGATACCCCCTTGATTGCCGGTTTTGACTGGTTTGGTTTCCGTGACGCTTCTTGAATCAATATACAAAAAGCGCCAGTCCATGCCTGAACGGACCGTCACTTTGGTAGAGGGATACCAGTTCCAGCGGTTGATACCGATGATATAATGGTCAAAACTTTCAATCGTTGCGCCATAATTAGTTTTGGAATACTGATAGCTCAGGGAGGCTTCGGTACCGAGATCGTCCCGAAAGCTGATAGGCGCATTAAACAGGAGGTTTTCCGTTACCTGCAAGTCGGTGGATACCGCATACCCTACGGAGTTCGGGGTTACGGGAAAATTCTTTTGGGCATAGTAGAGTTTGGTATCCGAAAGCAGGGTTGCGGTATCGGACCAATCCCAGGCAAAGGAAACCTCTCCCCCGGCGTCCACTATCTCATTGCTTATTTTACGCCGGGCATAACCGTGATCGTCTTGATAGAGGTAATGGTTTCCCGCCCGGTTCCCGAAGAGGGATGTTTTGAAGGAAAACGTTTCCGCCCCGTATCCTACGAAGATGCTCGAGCTCTGCAGGTCCGCCAGGTCCTCAAAATGGGGCGCTCCGATTTCTCCGCCGGTATGGCGCATATTATACTCCCCCGGCATATACCCGGTGTTTGCCAGGGTAGCGCCGTAGGTGAACCCTGGGGCTTGTTTTTTTATGGTGATAATATTGATCACCCCTCCCAAGGCGCCTGAAACATTGTACTTGGTATCCGAGCCGCCATAGATTACCTCGATACGTTCCACGCTATGGAGATCCACCTGGTTCACGTCAAATTCGCCTGAACGAGGAGAATTGGCGGGAATGCCGTTTATGAGGATGGCGATCCGCTCCGTATCAAAGCCCCGGAGGCTTAATTCCGTCTGGTTTCCGTATCCTCCATACCGGGTAACGCTCATGTCCAGGGTTTCTTCCAGCAAGGAGGCCAGGTCCTGGGCGTTGCGTTTTTCGATTGCTTCCTTGGTGATGACCTCCATCTGCTGGGTTGTTTCCGGCGTTCCGGTAAGGGTAATTCCCTCAGCATGTTCCCCAAAGTCGAGGTAATCCTCATAGGCTTCGGTATCCGCCTGGTCCTCCTGAACCTGGTTCGTACCGGCTGCATTCGGCTCCTGAGCAAAAACCGACGGCACCATAAGCAGCCATAGGCCACACCCCAGTCCCAAGACAGTGCGCTTTACCATACCGTATCCTCCTATTCCCTATCCTGGGGAATGACCACGCCCCAGGAAATGTACTCCGCTTCGTTCTCCACACCGTTTTTTTCAATGGCCTCTTGCAAGCCGGCGGTTTCAGTGTAGTAGGGTTCCCCCTTATACAGGGCCGCTAAATCAACCGCATTGGCCATTTGTATGCAATCGGGGTTTACGGTCTTGTAATAGATGCCGAAAAAGGGGTGGGATCCGTCTTTGATGGCCACATCCCATTGGGGAGCGCACCCTTGTAAGTACTCTATGATGATGGCCCCCCGGCCCGGATCGCCGTAAAAGAGATTGACCGCCCGGACGATGCCGATATACCGGGTGATGAGGGACCAGCCGCCGTTGCCCCCGGAGCCGTCCTCGGTTTCGCCGTATACCGTATCGTCGTAGAACACAAAATAATCCTGATTCCGGGGAATAGGGTTTCCCGATTGGGTCGTGTAGGTTTCTTTCTTCAGGTCCGGGAAGAGGGCGGTTTTCCCACTCGCTTCCATCAAGGCGTCAAAATCTTCCCATTTCCCGATCCGGTAACCGTCCAGTCTGCCAATGCCGGCATAGTGGGAATACCAGACGCCGGTCATGGGGGACAAAACCGCTTCGAAATCCGGATTGGTGAACTCTGAGTCCCCGGGGAGGGTTGTTTCGGTCTTGTCTGCGCCGCCAAGCGTACCATAGTCGCAGGCGGAAAATAGCAAGGCCCCTACCAGCGCCATGCCCAGGGGGATTCCTTGCAAGCGCCCCCTGGGTTTGCGGCAGGCTTTTAGACAACTATACATAGCCGCACTCCTTTTTTCTCAATTTTTTCAATGCCCCTACCGCAGCGTGGCGGTTTCTTCCGTATATTCGGTTGCTCGAATCATCAAGGCCCTACCGAAAATCGCTGCCCTTGGATCGGTCCGTCCCCTCCCTCCAAATAAATCGCCCTAAGGGGGGAGGGGGAACTATAGCACAAAAATCAACCCCCCATGACGCCATCGGTCATAGCCATGTGGTTACTCCTTTTGTACACGGACCCATGCAAGGTCCTCAAGGATCGCTGGGAAAACACCGGATAGGATGCGGTTTTTCTCAGGCCCATTCCACGTAGCCTAAAAAATAGAAAAAAGACTGTATACCAACGTTTCCTGACTTACCGATCTAAGCGGTTCCGCGCCTTCCCAGCATGGTTTATGCCAGTGGCTGTCTGCGGAACCCCCGGGCCGAGTAGCCCGCCGGATCACAGTTACGGGATAGCAGGGGAATCGCACCCCACTTCCATTGAAATATACGATTTTATGATACCCCCACCGGAAAACGCTGTCAAGCGACCCGGGTATTTTTTTCTTTTTTTAGCATCGGTCCCCCGCTTGCGGGATCCCCCGGTTCCCGGGTATGATACCCCTACAAACGGAGGACTTACATGGAACAGGTACAGCAGCGGCTCCAGGACGTGTGTATCGCGGTCCCGGATATCCTGCTTCCCGGTGCAGCGGTGGATTTACCGAAATGGGCGGTCATCGCCTGTGATCAATTTACCCAGGATCGGGCATACTGGAAGGCGGAGGAGGAGCGGGTCGGTTCGGCTCCTTCTACCCTGCGCCTGATTTTCCCGGAATGTTATCTGGAAGACCCGAGACGGGAGGAGCGGATCCGGCGGATACACCGGACCATGGATTCCTATCTGGCCGGCGGTATCTTCTCCCCGCCTCAAAAGGCCCTGGTCTACCTGGAACGGAGCACCCCCTATCACCCGTGCAGACGGGGACTCATGCTGGCAGTGGACTTGGAACAGTACGCATGGAAAAGCCCGGCCCAATCCCTCATCCGGGCAACTGAAGGCACCATAGCGGAACGGCTTCCTCCCCGTATGGAGATCCGCCGGGGCGCGGCCTTGGAGTCGCCCCATGGGATCCTCCTCATAGATGATGCGGAGGATTCTCTCCTCCCTGGTCTGGGGGAACGGGTCAAGCAGGCTGCCCCGCCGGTGTATCAGACCTCGCTGACCGGAGGGGCGGTTTCCGGCTGGCTGGTGGATCACGCGGAGGATTGGGCATATCTAGCGGAGGGACTGGAGGCCCTGAAGCGAAAAGCCTACGGCGCTTCTGATGCCTCCCCCTTGCTCTATGCAGTGGGAGATGGGAACCATTCCCTGGCAAGCGCCAAGGCGATCTGGGAAGAATACAAGGCCGCTCACGCAGGCGAACCGGGTGTATCGGCGCATCCCGCCCGGTGGGCCTTGGTAGAATTGGAAAACCTCTATGATCCGGGCATCAGTTTTGAACCGATCCATAGGCTCATCTTGGGGACGGATCTTGCGGCAGCGCTCCGGATGCTTGCCGGGCTGCCTGGCTTTACCAGCCGTCCGGTGGCGCGGTTTGAGGAACTGGCCGCACTGGTGGGGGAGGAAGGGGCCAGGCAAAGCCGACTGGGGCTGGTCGCCGGGACCGCGTGGGTCCTCGTGGAAACGGATGCCCCCGGAATTGCCACCGACTACCTCCAGCCCCGGATAGATGCGTTTCTCCAAGCACAGGCCGGTACTTCCCTGGATTATATTCATGGGGAAGCGGATCTGCGCAAAGGAGCCGCCGCCAGGGCGGTCGGCATTCTCCTGCCCCCGATTAAGAAGAGCGGTCTCTTCACCACAGTGGCTCGCCGGGGTTCCCTGCCGCGGAAAAGTTTTTCTATGGGAGCGGCTCTAGAAAAGCGCTTTTACCTCGAATGTCGGCGGCTTTTCTAGCCCGAAAGCACGCTGGTGCACTTACCGACCGGCTCGACGCCCCGAGGCGCCCGGTCGGACGAGGCGTATGCGGCCCCTCCCCAACGCTGGTGTACTGCTCCATTCTCCAGGATAAATGCATAGAAAAAGTAAGGGGGACGTGAGGGGCTTTTTTCTCTTCATAGGCCGCAGGCCACACAAAGTCCGGCTCGTTCCACAGGAAGGGCCTGCTCAGTATTAAGGGTGCGGGGTAGGAATAAGGAATTAAGGGCTTTGCGTTCATTCGGTTAATTATTTCCGTAGCCATTTTTGTTTTTAGTTTATTACTATGATGAAAATTCAAACTTATAATACAATCTGTTTCGTTTATTGAAGCCATTGCAATATGTACACCGTCCATTCTAAATTTCAAGGGTATTATTCCCATCTCAATATATACGACTGCCAGTTCTATAGCCCTTTGGTCTATTTCCAAGACATTTATTCCGTATTCCGGTATTTGATTAAGCATATTCTGCCGTTTAGGTTCCGGAGCTCTATTAAGCTCTTCAAGTATTCTAGAAATCTTAGAGATTGTCAGGTAAAAGGGATTTAGAAAAGAAAAAATGGTGGTGATCCAGAAAGTATGATGAATAATTCCTTATAATATAAAGACTTAGCCTCCATTCCTCCGGAATATGACTTGTTGAGAAGAGCATTAGAAAATCCTATTTCTTTATACTATA
>JAISPY010000107.1 GCA_031274565.1 Treponema sp. | reverse complement strand
AATTAGTTCTTATCGTATTTACCGTTGAATTCGTTTGTTTTTTCATTAAGGGACTGGCCGCCTTCGGAGACCCTCTTATATCTAATCCGGCCCTCTCTATGATTACCGAAAACAAGATCATTTCACTGATGAATTTGCTCTTGGGG
The DNA here is from genome assembly GCA_031274565.1 of Treponema sp. Classification (GTDB taxonomy): domain Bacteria; phylum Spirochaetota; class Spirochaetia; order Treponematales; family Breznakiellaceae; genus JAIRLU01. The sequence goes on along the minus strand of JAISPY010000107.1, from coordinate 12,302 downwards.
ACTCCCATTAACGCCTATATGACATGGAAAAACAGAAAGAAATTCTCATTAAAAAATGCGCTGTTCATGCTTATTTTTATCCTATGCGGCATAATACCGGGTACTTTATTGCTGAAATACGCCAGTTCCTGGATCCTCAAAGCCGGTCTGGGCATTGTCGTTTTGGGAATAGGGATCGAGATGATGACCCGGAACAGGGCAAAACCGGTACGCCAAAACAGAATTATTATGGCGATTATTTCATTTTGTTCCGGTATTACCGCAGGTCTCTATGGCATCAATCTTTTTTTTGTGGCCTATATTGAACGTACCACGCAGGATCGCGCCGCCTTTCGGGGTAATTTGGGTTTCATTTTTTTTGTTGAAAATGTTATCAGAATTATTATTTATGCGGTTCTTGGTATTTTTACCAAAGATATACTACTACTGACTCTTATTGCCTTCCCCGGCGCTGTTTTCGGTTTTTTATCAGGTTCCGGAATTGATAAGCGGCTCAGTGAAACTGTCATACGCCGGATTATCATTTTTATGTTCATGCTTGGTGGAATCAGTCTTTTTTTAAAAGCGATAATCCTGAAAGCATAACCCCCTGCGATACAGGTAACAAACTCCGCAAACCATCCGGCCTGTAATATTTAATATAAAGGGGGGAGCGCCTTTAACGTCTTACTTAAATTATTACCGGCTCCCGTGTTACCTTTTTCCGGCTCCTGCCCCCCCTCATATGCGTTTACTTTACAAGCCGAGGAAAATATGCTATCCACAATATATGGAAAAGGGAAAGGCAAGCTTTGAGCAATGAGTATCGGTAATGCCGGAAGGGTGGGAAGACAAGACCAAGGAATTGGGAGCATTGCTGCGGACACGGGAAATCAAGAACGCATCGGATTTGTTGCATCTGGTTTTTTTATACCTCACTGAAGGCAAATCGTTCAGCGGGACGGCCGCGTTATTGAAGCTGACGGGAGGTGGTTCCATGACCAAGAAAGCGGTATTCACGCGGTTTCAAACATGCGATACATGACTGCAATGGCTGGGTGAAAACAGCTATCGGAACAACCACACGATACCGGAGCCTCCGCCCTGGCTGGGGAACAGGCAGGTCTATCTGGTAGACTCAAGCGACGAGCCGGTGCACGGGAGCGACAAAACGGATTACCGACTGCAGTATGCGGTAGGGCTCTTCGATCTGGGTATGCAAGCAATGGCGCTGACCGGGACGGGAGTGGGGGAGAAGCTCAGCAATTTCAAAACATTCGGGAAAGATGACCTGGTGATAGGAGACCGTGCGTATTGCAGCAAACAGGGTATCGAGTATCTGCGGAGGGCGGGGAGTTGATTTCTGTTGCGTTTTGGGACCCGGCGGTTTCATAGCTACGATGAAACGGGCAGGGAAGTGAATATTTTAGGCTATTTTAAGGGGTTACAACCGGGAGCAAGTGGCGAAGCCGTGGGATATTATGAATACGGGGGAGAGTACCAGCCGCTGCGTTTTTGTGCGCTGCGGAAAACCGAAGAAGCGGAGCGGAACGGCATCGAGGCTTTAGAGAAGACGCAGAAGGGGAAACAGGGGAACCAGGAATTAAGCAAGGCGCAGAGAGCATAAAACCGGTATGTGGTCGTGGTTACCTCAATAAGCGAGGTGGCTCCCGATGTACTACTTGAGCTGTATCGGCAGCGGTGGCAGCTAGAGCTGGTATTCAAACGGTTACAGTTGTTGTTCGGCAACCATGAGATACCGGTTCATATAGAGCGGAGCACCCGCGCATGGTTTTACGGCAAGCTGTTATTGGCGGCTCTTTGCGAGACCTGGGTAAACTCGGAAACATAGTTTCCGCGGTCGTTTTTCCCCCCCCTTGGCAGGGAAGCGGAGCACATAAAGACTGGTCTTTGTGGTGCGAACAGCGGCTTATGCTGAGCATGGTCAAACATATACTTTTGGATACGCTCTCTGTAATAAACCTCTTTGAAACTATCCATAAGTTAGCGTCGCTTTGTACACATTCCAAGAGGAAACGAATCCCGGCGCTATTCAGATCACTTGTTCCTAAGTAAACGCATATGGGCCGAGGCCCCCGTATCTTTGCTATTTTTCTCTATTCTTCTCTGTTCTTTTGCTATAATTGGCGTAGAGCCTATGGGTAACCTGCTTGCCAGAGGCGCGGATCCCTTATCATGCAGGTTACCCGCGGATGTTAGTTCAAAAAAGCCCGCTTTTTTCTTACCCCATTCCCCGGGCAGGAAACCAACTGGACTTTTCAGGGCCGATTACCCCCCGAAAAAAGTGGTGGTGAGGCAATTTTCTCCACCGGCCCCCCTATGAATGCGCGGCGTTTATCCTGATCGTGGCACACACCGGTCTTTAACTTATCCCGCAGATGGAGTATACTAGTTTGAGAGAAAAAACTATGCACATAGTAATGTTTACTGACGCGTATTGGCCCCGGGTGAACGGAGTAACGGTTTCGGTGGAATCCTTTTCCCACGCGCTGATAGGGCTGGGACACGAGGTTATGATTATCTGTCCCTTTTACCCCGAATCATCGGTGGTAGGCCGTATATCCGCTGCGGGGCGTCCCCATACAGGGGATGAAAAGGAGCCCCTGATTATTCGGGTACCCTCCATACCCTTGATCATCTCCAAGGAAGATCGGATCGCGAAATTTCATAAATGGTTCTGGGTTTCCAAACAGATTGAACAGTTCAATCCCGATATCATACATATTAACACAGAATTTGTGATTGCCGAATTTGGGTTTCACTATGCCTGGCTCCATAGCTTGCCTGCAGTATATACCTTTCATACCCTATGGGAAGATTATGTGGCTAATTATATCCCCTTGATTCCCACGTTCCTGTTGCGCTTCATCACCTGGGTGGTTACTAAAAGCCTATTACAACGGCCTCAGGCGATCATTGCTCCCACCCTGCAGATTCAGGAGCTTATTAAGAAATACCGGGTGAAACAGAATCTGTATCTCCTGCCCACCGGCATCGATTCGCGGCTTTTTAACTGCGACCCAGTGGAAGTGAGCCGCTTTAGAGAGCTGTTCATCCAAAAGTACCCCAAGCTTGCCCACAAGCGGATCCTCTTATTCGCCGGCCGGATTGCCAAAGAAAAAAACATTGACTTTTTGCTTGCCCTGGCGCCTCGTATCATCGAAAAACATCCTGAGGCGGCCTTTTTATTGGTCGGCAATGGGCCTGATCTGTATTACTATGAGGAGGAATGTGCGCGCCTGGGGATTGCAGACCATTGTATTTTTACCGGCTATCTGCATCGGGAAGATTTAGCCTTGACCTATAGGGTGTCCGATATATTTGTTTTTCCTTCGTTGACCGAAACCCAAGGTCTGGTTACCATCGAAGCTATGGTTTCCGGTATTCCGGTGGTGGCGATTGGCGCTATGGGGACCCTCATGGTAATGAACGGGAATAACGGCGGCTTTATGGTTAAAAACGATCCTGATGAGTTTATGCAGCGGGTCTTTGAGTTGCTTGAAGACCAGGCCTTATACGAGCGTAAGGCTGCGGAAGCAAAACGCTATGCCCAGGGATGGAGCATTGATGCCTTGGCGCTGAAGTTGGAGATCATTTACCGGGATACCCTGACCGTCTTTAGCCAACAGCCTCGTACTAAGTACTATGCTAAGGCGAGCGCGTATCTTAAACGGTTAAAAAACGAAAAGAAACCGAAAAGCAAGACCGCCGGTGAAGTATCCCTGGTCAAACCGGTCCGCAAGACCGGCCGGATATACCCGTAGCATCGGCCACGGAGTGCGAACCGGCGGCTCAGGAACCTTCCGCATACCTTAACCAGGCATCTCGATACGAGCGCAGTTCTGGTATACGGGGTTTCAGGATCTCCTGATAGGCTATCTCAAAATCCCCTGCAAGATCCCGCAGGGTTTTACCGGTCAAGGCCATCTTCACGGTCATAGCCGCCCCTAAGGCGGTTGCTTCGGTAATATCCGTGAGGAAGACCTGGTTGTCCGGCAGAGCGGCGGCGAGGAGCGCATGGTAGGCCTGGTCTTTCCGAAAGCCCCCTTCGGAAAAAACCGGGGTCCCCGGAGTAAGGCCGGTCCGTTCCAGGGCCGTGAGGGTCTGCATGACCAGGGATATACCCAGGAGGGCAATCCCCTGTTCATAGTGTTTAAAACACTGGGGGATCCGGTTCCCCTGGGCAATCTCCGCAAAGGGATATGCCCGACCATCCTCAATGACCCGGGGCGCGGACCGGGGAAACTGGCCTGAACCCGGGGTAAGCTCAGGCAGGAGGAAGGTCTTTTGTTCGGCAAGCAGGGAACGGTACCGGTCGAGATTAAACGGGGGCAAATCCTGCCGTCCATGCAGCGTCATGAGCAACCGGGACCAGGTTTCAAATTCCTGCCCTCCCAGGAAGATCGCGGTTTTCACCGGCGTTCCAAAGGCGGAAATATTGAAGAACACCACCTTGCCCCGTTCTTCCGGTGCAAAGCCGTAGACCGATACTGGATGCATAATAACACACCAGGTCCCGGTGGAATTGAGTACAAACCCTGACTCCCCCTGCTTGGCAAAATGGGGGAGCAGTGAAGCATTGGAGTCATGGATGCCCAGGGTTAGGATCACCCCCTCGGAAAGCCCGGTTTTCCGGGCGTATGCGGGGGTGACGGTTCCGAGCACATCCCAGGAAGCCCCAAGACGGTTCGGCATAAGCGCTGAAACCCCCAGACCTTGGGCCACCGAGGAAAAGCATCCCGCCTTCTGATCCCAGAGGTAGCTATGACAGCCCATGGAGGTTCCCTCCGCTCCGATCTTGCCTGAAAACCGGTAGCCCCAGTATTGGGCATAGTGGAGGAGATGCACCGTGTGCTTGAATTCCTCGGGATAGTGTTCCTGGGCGAACCAGATCCCCTTGCCGGTGTTGATCAGGGCCTTGAAATAGGGCGTACCGGTCTCTTCCTGGAGCACCTCCGGGGTGCCAAACCGGGCATAGAACCGCTCATGAAACCGGTCCCCCGGTTCATGGGTATAGTACACACAGGGAACCGCAGGCTTACCGTCCTTCCCCACCCCCACAAAGGTAGCCCCGTGGGTGCTTACGGCTATCCCCTTAATCGGATAACGCCGGGCGTAATCCGCCAGTTGTTCCGTGAACCAGACCTCCATAGCCTCCAGATCATGGGTCTCAAGCCCCTGGTTGATCACCGGCGGAAAGCTCCGGTACTGGGCGGCTACCAGTCTCAGCGCGTCATCATAGACCGCCACTTTCTTATTGGTCATCCCGATATCAATAACCGCGATAGCATATTCCATCCTGCGCCTCCCCTGCTCCTCCTTTTTTTCCTTATCTCCCTCTTTTCCATCTTCTCTCTAGTGTAACATCACCTGACCGCCGGTAACGGGTACCGCCTGACCGGTTTCATACTCCTGTTCTATAATATAGTAGATGGCCCGCATCACATCAGGACCGGTGCAGCCTCGCTTCATGGGAACCTTAGCTTCATAATAGGCCTTCACGTCCGCTATGTGCCTCGCCCCCGGCACTTTGCCGGCTCGGAGGTACTGCACGAAAAGGCCCTTTTCCGGGTCGGACCAGAGGGGGCCATCGAAAAAATTACCCGGACAGATAGCGTTTACCTTGATGTTATAGTCAACCAGTTCCAGGGCAAAGCTCTCCACGAGTCCGATACCGCCGAATTTTCCCCCCGCATAGGCGGCATTTCTCGTAGAGCCCTCAAGCCCGGACTTGGAGTTGATCTGGATAAGGTCGGTCTTCCAGTGCGGAGCGGTCCGGTGCTGCTCCCTGAACAAACGCCCCGCGTATTTGGCGACGAGAAAGAACCCGGTATAATTGATATCGGTCACAAAGGTAAAATCTTCCAAGCGCTGTTCCAACACGCTTCCCGCCCGGAGCACTCCCGCATTGCTGATACAGATATCCAGGCCGCCCGTGGTTTTAGCCACCGTAGTAAAGAGGGCTTCCACGGAGGCCTCTTCCGCTACATTAACCTCCACGGGGATCGCCGCAGTCCGTTTCTCCGTGGCATTGATCTGGTTTGCGAGGGTTTCCGCTCCCTCCCGGTTACGATCCGCGATGAATACCACGGCCCCTGAGACAGCGAGACTCTGGACTATGGCCGCGCCAATCCCTTGGGCGCCGCCGGTTACCAGGGCGATCTTATGGTCCACCACCGCGGCCCGCTGAGCGGCGTTGCACACCGGGGAAGGTTTTTTTTCTATTACTTTCTCTATTTTCTCTATTTTTTCGGTTAAAAGGGAATCGTCTCGTGTTTCAAGCCGTTTTTGAACCGCGTCAAAGTCCCGGTCTATCCAATAGATCCCCTGAATGGTATCCGCATCTTTTACCACCACACAGGAAGGCGCCTTTTTGCTCACCTCGGTCCGCCCTGCGGCTTCCGCGCCTGCAGGGGCCCGGTCGAATTCCCAGGCGGTATAGGTGTCTTGTAAGATCTTCGCCGCATAGCCCGTATCCAATCCGGTATCTGCGGTTTGGACCGGCCCGATCTCGATAACCAGCGCCTCCGAGGGTATCTCGGTCTCTCCCGGAGGACTTTGCATAACCACCCAGGGGTATCTACCGGTATTGATATACAGCCCCCGGATAAGGGGCGCCAAAGCGGTGAGAGCCGCAGGGTTTCGTTCAGTCTTTTCCATATTCAATTCTCCCATGTCGTATGGTTTCTGCTAGGGTTGCCGCTGATGCTTCAGGGTTATACCGATCCAGCGTTCTGCCTGCGGCCGCGTAGACCGCAAGCCGCGATGCGAGGGGTTCCTCGGCTAGGGGGTTTTCCGGAGCGAAGAGACCGAGCCTCGGATCCTCCGAGCAGAGCCGTTCATGGGCGATGAGGGCCCAGGTGGTGTCTACAAGATGCCGGAATGGGGGGGTGAGGACTTCGGGACACGTAAAGGATTGGCGGGAACTGTTGATATCCACCCCTGAAATTTCCATGAAGCCGTATTCGGTACATAAGCGCTGCACCCGGAGGAGCTGCGCAAGGGTATTCCGGGGGGGCATATAGGTGATCCCCTGAAAACCGGTCCGGGCTAATGCCTCAAAGAGTTCCTCCAGATAGGCATCCTCGAATCGCTCCGCCTGCTTATCTCCGGTTGGAGATTCCCCCACATCCCCCAGATAGGCATAGGCCGGAATGGCCCCCACCGAGCGGGCAAAGTCCACCACGGTTTGGGCCGGGATACATTCCTGCTCAGCGGGCGGTATAAAAATCCGGGGAAGGAAAGCCGATTTCAAGACCCCCAACAGATCATAGCGATAATGGGGATTTTCAGGGTCCGCAAGGAACGCCGTGATTTTGGCTCCCGGGGCTATGCCCAAGGCTGCGGTAAGCCCTTGCACCAAGGGGGGACCGTTCCCATACCGCGCGCTGATCTTGGCGGCCACCCCAGCCAAAAGGTGCCGTTCGGTGATTGCTCCGCCTGCGGCATATTGGGAAGCAGCCAGAATATCCATTTCAAAATCAAGGGCTTCAAAGCCCCGTTCCCGGAGCAGGGTATTAGCCGCTTCGGTCATGGCCTGGGTCCGCAGGAGCCGGTGCGCCCGGATGGGGGCGAGGAATTCCCCGACCGCAGGAAGTTGCGGCTTGGGTATCCCTTGGACGGTCATATAGAGGATCCCCGGTGCGTCAGGGTTGTTGATCTTACGGCAGGCGAACGGGCCTTGGGTAAAGCGCACCCGGACTTCGAAACCCACACAGCCCCCGATACCCAGGACCGCGCAGGCGCCGAGCATCTCTTCCGCGGCAGCGCTGGAATCATGATCCACCGAACCTGCGGCTTCAAGCCCCGCGTTTCTGGCCTGTAAGGCCGCCATGCTTGGGGTATAGGGGCTAAAACTATAGATCGTATGGATATGGTTATTAATGGATCCACTGGGCTTCGCGCTACTAGGCTTTTCCGCCTCCGCGCTGAGCGCCGCAAGCCGTTCTTCCCGGTGCGCCTTAGGGTTATTGATTACCTGGTACTGCATGAGAGCTTTAGTATACACCATTCGTTCCTTTGTGTCAGCATAATTATGTTACTGTGATTGAAAAGGGAAAATTATACCCCTTTAAGAACAATGGATTACTTTACCTCCTTACCCCTCTTTCTACATAATTATACTGTGTATTATAAGAAATTATCCAATTCAGTTGGTTTCTTACAGGATACCAGGGTCTACTATTTCCTTGTTCGATAAGGTATAATTTTCCCTTCTCTTTCACACTGCACGGGTTTGGGGAACCCCCAGGGACTTATTATAGCGGGACCGGTCCTCCGGTGTCCCCTAAATCCGGTACATGAAATTGTACAGTAGTTGTTTACCGTAGCCGGTTAATATGGCCTCCGGGTGAAATTGTACCCCATACACCTTGTAGCGCCGGTGTTTTAAGGCCATGATCACCCCGTCTTGGGTATGGGCAATCGGCACTAGCTCCTCCGGTACGGTGGCGGGATCAACCACCAGGGAATGGTACCGGGTGGCGGGAAATCCCTGGGGAATCTGTTCAAACAGCGGTTCATGGGCGTCAAAAAATAGAGCGCTCACCTTACCGTGCATGGGTTCCTTTGCCTGTACCACCTGAGCGCCGAAAAAGTGGGCGATACACTGGTGCCCCAGACAGATCCCCAGGATCTTTTTGCAAAGATGAAATTCCCCGAGTACCTCAAGACAGACGCCGGCCCCTGCAGGGTTTCCCGCGCCAGGAGAAAGGACGATGGAGTCAAAGTCCATGGTACGCAACGCCTCGAGGGTAATCCTATCGTTTTCAAACACCTGCAGCAAAAGGCCCATTTCTTCCAGATACTGTACGATGTTGTAGGTAAATGAATCGTAGTTATCAATTAAAACCACCTTTTCACTCATACCAGCGTAACCTCTTGCATCCCCCGGACCGAGTTCACGCAATAGATATGTTCCGCTCGCAGCAGATCTTCGTGATGGAGGATTTTTTCGCTGCACTCCCCCCGGTCTAGCATGACTTGGCGGTAAACGCCGTTCAAAAGCCCGCATGACTCAGGCGGCGTATACCGGCGGCCCTGGATTTCAAGGACAATGTTGGTTCTCGATCCTTCGGTGAGTTCCCCTTTTTCATTAAAAAAGAGTTCATCATAAAAGGTTTTATAGGGTTCCTGCCGCGCCGAGAAGTACGGTCTATAACTGGTCTTGTGGTACAGAAAGATATCCCCGCTGTCCACCCGTACCGGGGAAATCCTCACCTGGGTACTGCTCGCGGGGACCAGGTCTTTATATTCCAGGGTACTCCGTCCCTGTTTGTCCAATAAAAGCCGCAGGATACCGTCCTTTTCAGGCTGCACCGCCCAGATCCGTTCATCCAGGGCAAACCCAAAATACCCGGCGGACTTTTTTAAACGGGCGAAGTGCTCTTTTCTGAACAGGATAACCCCCTGTTCCACCTTCATGGTTTCAATCAGCAAAAAGTCGGCGCTTAACAATTTCGTTTTCGTAAGGGTCTCCTTCCATTCGTCTTGAATATCCGAATCCCACACAATCGCACCCCCCACCCGGTATATAAAACAGGCGTCTTTACAGGATTTTTGTAAAATTCTGATAGGAACACTGAAGGTCAGGTGACCGGGACGGATATATCCGATGGCGCCGCAATAGATATTACGTTTTCCCTGTTCCACCCGGTCGATGATGCGCATGGTGCTGATCTTGGGCGCCCCGGTAATCGAGCCGCAGGGGAACAGGGCCTTGAAAACCTCGTATAAGGAGGTGTCTTCTTTCAAATCCGCCTCAATCTGGGAGGTCATTTGGTGCAGGGTGGGGTGGCTTTCTATGGTAAAGAGCTTGGAAACCCTTACTGAACCGGTTTGTGCGATCCTGCCGAGGTCATTTCTCAACAGGTCCACAATCATCACATTCTCCGCCCGGTTTTTGACGTCATGTTGTAAGAACGACCTGAGCTGGGCATCTTCCGCAGCGTTTTTTCCCCGCCGGACCGTCCCTTTCATAGGTTTGGTGAGGATATGCCCCCCCGGGACGCGGGCATAACTCAGCTCAAAAAACAATTCCGGCGAAAATGAAAGCACCGTATCATAGTCGTTTTGGATAAAACAGTTGTACGGCGTTGTTTGCTTGGTCAGGAGGTACTCGTACAGGGCAAAGGGCTCCAACTGCTGCGGGGCATGCACATGCACATCATAGGTGTAATTAACTTCGTAGGTATTGCCCTGGGCGATCTCCTCCCGTATTTCCCCCAGGGCAGCGGCGTATTCCTCAAACGAAAGGGCTGGTTTTGGATCCAGCACCACGGATCCAGCGCTTCCGGGCGTATAGGGTTCAAAGCCGTCAAAAACCTCAAAATAGAGTAGCGGCAGGTCCTGTTCCATCGGAAGGCCCGCAAAAACATCCTTGGCCTCATACCGGATATACCCGAGGAGAAAATACCGGTCCTTATATGCGTCTATGGCCTCGAATGCCGCGATCAATTCCCGGTTATTGAAGGCCATGAGGGTCTTGAGGGGATGGGTGAATCGTTTATCCGCATATACCAGCATAGGGAAGCCCCTCGACTAAAGAAATACCCGCAGTGCATACCGCATAGGCATACCTTAGTAAGTTCTGGGTGAGAAATCAAGTCCCCGCCTAGGGCCAGCGCATATAAACAAAAGAGTCCGCGAATAACGCGAATTATGGATATGACCACCGTTCTTAATTCGTAAAAATGAGCGGGTCTTAAAGATAAAAAATCCACGGATTACGCTGATTTAACGGATTTTAGCGCATGATTCCTTCTTAATCTGTGTAATTCGTGGACAAAAATTTTTATGTGCGCTGGCCCTGGGTAGCCCACCAGGATAAACGCATAGCACTGCATAGCTCCTTATTCCTGCCTCCCGGCCTTTTTATAGAGAGAAAAATAGAAAAAAACGCCCTTAATTTTTCTCAGGCTTTCCCCACAGGGCTTTTCAGCGTGGGTATCCCCTTACTCGGCGGAGCGGAGGACCCGGAAACCCAGGTCAAAATACCCTTGGGAAGGGTCTCCGGCATGGCGGTAGGTCGAGCGCAGGCAGGCCGCGGCGCTGTGGCAGCTTCCGCCCCGGATTACCCGGACCGGATCCGAAAAAACCACCGGAACTTCGGTTCCATATCCCTCATACCAGTCCCAGCACCACTCCCATACATTACCGGCCATGTCATACAAACCCAGGCGGTTGGGGACTTTACCGGCCACGTCATGGGTCCGGTTATCGCTATTTTCGCTATACCAGGCAAGGGGTTCAGGTTCGTCGCCCCCAGGATAGGTAAAGCCTGGGGCGAACTGGCCGTCCCGGGCCGCGTATTCCCATTCCGCTTCCGTGGGTAAGCGGTACCCGTTAGCGGTAGGGTCAGCGTATATCTGATCAGGGCTCCCCCGGTATACCGGGGTTAATCCTTCTTTTTGGCTCAACAGGTTGCAATATTCCACCGCATCATACCAGGTTACCCCCTCGACCGGTAGGGCATCCCCCTTAAAACGGCTGGGATTGTCCCGCATGAGGGCCTCGTATTCCTTTTGGGTTACCTCGGTCTTGCCTATCATAAAACTCCGGATCCGTACCTCCTGGACCGGTTTTTCATCATCCTCACCGTGGGGATTCCCCCTTTGAAAGACCCCCCCTGCCACCCATACCAGGTGTTCCGGGACCAGTACCGGTACTGCGGGCGCGTCCTCCGCCTGCTCTTCTGGGGGGAACGCCTCAGGAACCGGGACCACGAGGGCCTCTGGGCGGGTATCCTCTGGTTTGATCGGCGTAACCGTACTGGGCGGAACCGGAGCCTCCTGGGTCCCCGTATCACTCGTTCCAGCCCCATAGAGCAGGGAACCGAGAAGTAAACCCAGACCCGCCAGGCATAGCTGTTTCATACGATCATTATAGTATAGCGACTATAATAGGAATCTATCCCCAGGATAAACGTATATGCCCCGCGGCCTTCATAGAGAAAAATAGAAAAAGAAAAAAAAGAGCAGAAAAGCGGGAAGGCCTTAGAAAAAAACTCTCCCCTTTTTTTTAAAATTATCCTGTGCCGGATAGGTACGGACTGTTAAACCGCAATGATAATGTCCTCAGGTAAACGCAATAGAAATGACTCCTTTGCTAGAATAGCGGCAGGAGGGCTGTATGGCAGGGCAACAGCACTTACTTTTTCATGATAAGATACCCTCAAGGAATCCAGCAGGAGGGGAACAATGGAATTAACAGCAGAAACGGTACGGCGAATGAAGGAAGAACTGGGAGGGATACCGGACCCGAGGAGGCAATGGGGGTATCTACGGCACAAGTTGATAGACCTC
>JAISPY010000062.1 GCA_031274565.1 Treponema sp. | reverse complement strand
TTGCGTTCTTTGGCTATATCGTCAAACTGATACTCCAAGGCGTTGAACTTCTGGACGATATTGGGAATGACCAGATGCTCAGCGAGCTCACCGAAGCGGTTATTCAAATACCCCATACTTTTTTGAAGTTCCTTTATTTGCCGGTCGGTCTCCTTCATTTGTTGGCGGTTCTCCATCAGCGCCGCCCAGACCTGCTCGAAATTTAATCCCATTTGCGGTTGTATTATTTCCGCCATATAGTCCTCCTTCCCCGATCAGGCAGGGTTTGGTCCCCGCACGGCTTCATCGAAAGCGTTACGGGGACCCACACAGACCGGGAACCGTAATCCTGCTATATCAACTTATGTTCCTTCGCGGCACTGCTCAAGGCGCCGTTCCAATAATGGAGATTGAGGAAGACCCGCCGGGTCTCGAGATCGTCGATACGATTAGCCCGGTGTTGCAGTCGTTTAAAGGCCATACTCACCGCGGTATTGAGATCAATCTCCGCAGCCCCGGATTCCTGGAGCATGCGATAGTAAGCATAGAAATAGAAGATATCCCCGGGGTTCCTATCCGGGAGCAAATCGTTTCTGAGGAACTTCTGGATATGCCCTATGACCTGTTCCCGGTCGGATCCCGGGGCAGGGAGCCTGCAGAGGGCAAGTCCCCGATAGGTGAGGAGCATCCGTTCCCAGAGATCATGCGGCTCTACCAGTAACAGCTCGCATTGGGCAAAGCCGCTCCGCCAATCAGGCCGCTCGGTGTACAGAAAGGTTATATCCGGGTCCTGGAGGTGTATCTTTTCGGTCAGGTATATGGTCCGCTGGTAATCGCCGGTTATATACGAAGCCTCCACTTCAAAGAGAAATGCCTCTCCTGCTGCGGATGGAACCTCCAGCGCTGCTTCAGTAAGATCGGTAAGCTGCACAGGGGAATTCGGTTTCTGATCCCCCCCGAGGTATACCCTGGTACGGTACATCCATGCGGCCAGAATCCGTTCGCTATTCTCGGATACAGAACCTACGGGATGTTCCTGGAGGGTCTTAAAAATATCCAGGGCATCCTGATAATACCCAATCTCAAAGCGGAGCTTTCCCCGGAAAAACCGGATCCGATCCACCCAGTCCGCCTGTCCTGATCGCAGCGCAGCCTGTTCCGCTTGCTGGGCAAACTGTTCAGCCCAGGAGAGATTACCGAACAGGAACTGGACAATCGCGGCATAATAGGCGGACACGGCTAAAGCATCAAATTGCTCCAAGCGCTCGGCGTTTTCCACCGCAAAGGATATATAATCTATGGCGTCATCCACTTGCTGCCGGATCAGGTTCACCAGGGCAAACAAGCGGTATACCCGGGTGATGCCCTGTCTTTGTTTTTGGCCTATGAGCATGGCTTCTTTCACGATTGCCAATGCGGTATCCAGCTTCTTTGTCCCCAGATAATAACAGGTAAGATTGACCAGGATGTGAATTTTATAACCGGTGAAACCGAGGTCTAGGGGAACCGGTTTCATAAACGCTTCCTGGATCTCCGCTTCATCCCCGTGCATCAGGGCTTTGAAGGTGATAAAAATATAGAAGAGCACCGGCCCCTTATCAGTACCGACCACCGCATCGAAACGGTTTTCTTGGATGGCCTGTTCTATCCCCTGATAGGTTCCGTTAATGATGTCTCCGTAAATCGCGTTTAAAACCAGCGCATCCTCCCCGTATCCGCCCAAGGCAGTCAGAATCTCCAGCAGGCCAAAACAAGGACGCAGTGCTCCCCGCAAGACCCAGGCCAATAAGCGGTTCCTCACAAAGCCGCGGATCCGCTCGGTCCGTTCCCCTAGCATTGCTTCCGCGAGGCTCCTAAAGTTATACAGCCGCGGAACCGGATCTTCGATACTATCAATCACCCCCAGTTTGAAAAGCATGGTGAACGCACGGAGGGCCATAGCTGCGGTGCTTTCCTCCTCATCAAAAAGCTGGGGGAAGAGGCTGCCAGGAAAATAGGGCTGTAACAGGTGAGCGGCATAGGCTACTTCCCAGAGGTCCAGGGGCATCTCCGGGGGGGTCCGGGCGGGATAATATTCCGGCGGAAACCGGAGGGTCTTGGGGAACACCTCCTCCCAGAGGCGCAAGGTACTTTCACTTTTTTCTCCCTTGGTAGGTTCTTTACGATGCGGTGCCGCGGCTGCGTCCAGGGAAGGGGATGGGGGGGCAAGCTCATAGGAATAGGTTCCGTAGCAGTGCAGTGCTGGGTTATCCTGCAGGGCCTTACAGACCGTTATCACCAACTGGGCCAGGGTAGCATCCGCGTTATGGAGGTCTTCCAGAATAAACACAGGTATACCCTTCCGGTGCTGTACTGCAGCGGTGTAGGCTACCAGGACCTGCTTTAAAAACAAGCCCCCCTTCTGAAGCAGAGCGTTTGAATACTCGTCTATGAGGCGCTCACGAAACAGGACGGTCCCCAGAGCATCCAATTCCTCAAGCAGTTCAGCCTGCATATACCCCGCCATAAGCGCCCGAATGGGAGGACTAAGCATATCCGCAAGACAGCCGAGACTGCGCCTGGGGGTGAAACGGAGAATCAACGGTGGGATTTCCCCCAGGGTTTCGGCGCAAAAACGGTACAGTCCCGCTCGTTTTCCCATGAACGCAGGCCCCAGCAAGACCACGTTTTTGGCAGCGCCATACTTGATGATCTGCAGAATTTTGTCGCGCAGGGGGAAAATATCCCTGATCCGGTCCCGGTCGGGGAGCGGATCTTGTTTTGAAGGGGTTTCCAGGTGATTGACCTGGACATATCCCTCGATGAGGGCAGGATCGCTGGACCTATCAGCGGGAATCAGGATTGCCCCTTCATCCTGGACCAGGGTACGCTCCGCAGGAAATTCCCCGGGCTCCCGCAGGGTTTTCGCAAATTCCACGTAGGGACTGAGGGGTAGCGTAACCGAAGGAGCGCACCAAATCCGGGTGCCTCCTGATCTCGCGGCCAGGATGCTGCAAAGCCGTCCGATTGCATAATCCTCAAAATTTTCACCGATGACTAAGGAATAGCCGTATAATTCTGAAGCGGCCTGCTCCAGTAACGCGAGGATCTCTTCCAGCAGGGTAATGATATTAAGCCAGATTCCCAGGGCCTGTTCATCAAAGGAGCCGACGATGATTCGCTGCTTATGTTCAACTTTTCCTCCGGATCCGGTAAAGGCCGCGCTGACCGCTTCTTCTAATTGGAAGGTTAATTGCGGCCTGGTACGGCGAAGCTGGGTTCTGAACCTCAGAAAAAATAACACTTGTATCATATACGCATCTCTTGATAAGTATAAACTAAAAGAAAAGGTTGATAAACCATCTTGCCTTTCTTGGCCCGGACGAGTACCATGCACGTAACCTAAAAAGCCACGAGGAGCATCCCATGGAACAGGGACTTACCCATTTTGATTCTCAAGGCAATGCCGTCATGGTGGATGTTTCCGCCAAAGATGTCAGCGTCCGTATGGCCCAGGCAAAAGGACAGATCACGGTACGCAGGGAAACCCTCGCGGCTATTCAGCAGGGTACCGCCCGGAAGGGGGATGTCCTCGCCGTGGCCCGGATTGCAGGCATCATGGCGGCCAAGAAAACTGCGGAACTTATCCCCCTATGCCATCCCCTCGTCTTTGATTCTTGTACGATAGATTTTGTACTGCCGGAACCAAAAGAACCTGCAAACCCCTGCCCTATCGAAGCGGTCTGCACGGTGCGGCTTTCAGGAAAGACCGGCGCGGAAATCGAGGCCATGACCGGGGTGTCGGTTGCCCTTCTTACGATCTACGATATGTGCAAAGCCATGGATCGGGGAATGGTCATCGGTGCAATCAGGCTCTGGGAAAAGTCCGGCGGTAAGAGCGGGCACTTCCTCCGGAACGAACCGCTCGGTTAATACCCCTCCAGGATCCCCAGCAACCGTTCTTGCGCAATGGAACGCAGAAAGTTGGCAAGCCGAGGTCCTTGGTCTTTGCCGATCAGGGCTTGGTAGCTCGCCCGAAACAGGGTCTTGCCGTCTACCGCTGCGTCCGCTGCGGCTTTATACAGGGCCTCCGCACAGGCTTGGTCATCGCGGAATTCCGCGATATGGGCAATGACCTGGTCCCGGAGTTCCTGCACCGCCCGGACTTCCGCTCCTCCTAGTGCCACTTTTTCTCTCGGTTGCCGCAGTTTAAAGCAAAAGTCCTCGGGCGCGCAGGTATCGATCCACGTGCGAGCGCATTGACAGCGGGTCTTGAGCGCCGGAACCTGCTCCGGCTTCACCCCGGGTAGGCCGGCGATGGTCTTCTCTATATCCCCGTCCGCAATCTGGATGAGGTTGCATAAGTGCCTAAAGGGAACCTGATAGGGCATGACCAGGGGGACCGCTCCTACCTGAGAGAGTTCATAGATCCGGCGGGCCCGCTGAAAACTCCCGGCATCCTTGGCAGCCTCGACCTTCCAGGCAATGCGTTCGGTCTTGTCATAATCTTCATAGAGCTTAAGCACATCCAGATCAAAGGAGATGGTAAACTCCGTGTTAGGCCGGGTTCCGGCAAAGAGAAAGCGGACCAGCTCCGGAGTATACACCCGCAGGAGATCCTCCAGGGTGTACACTTTTCCCAAGGAACTGGACATTTTCCCTGGGGTTCCCTTGATACCGATGAAGTCATAGCGGAAACTCACCGGCGCGTCCCGGCCGTACACTTCCTTGCACACCCTCCGCCCGGTGTCAAAGGAACCTCCCTGACTGTGATGGTCCTTGCCGGCTGGTTCAAAATCAACCTGCTCATAGGCCCAGCGCATGGGCCAGTCCACCCGCCAGCCGAGCTTGACTCCCCGGCTGCTGCGGAGGTCCAGGGTTTCTCCATGGCCGCAGCAGGTACAATGGTAGCGTACCCCCCAGGCTCCATCCCAGGAGTCCACCTCGGTATCGTCTCGGTTGCACTGTTCACAAAACACGCTGATAGGCCACCATTCCCCCTGGATCTTGTGTTCTTCATCCCGAAACGCGTCGAGGATCTGTTTCAGGGTTTCCCGGTGTTCCAGGGCTTTGCGGATTCCTTCGGCATAGCGGGAAGCGCGGTACGCCTGGGCCTGATACAGGTATTCTGGCCCAATTCCCACCCGAGGCAGCAGGGTTTCTACGTCCACCTCATGATGCCGGGCATAACTGCTATCCCGCTCCCAGGGATCCGGTACCATGGTGATGGGAAACCGGAGGTAGGCTTTGAGTTCCTCCTGTTTGGGCATATTCTGAGGCACCTTGCGGAACACATCGTAATCATCCCAGGAATAGATGAACCGCACCTGCTTACCCAGGTCCCGCAAGGCCCGGGCCACCAAATCTACCGATATGATTTCCCGAAAATTGCCGATATGAACGGTCCCGGAAGGGGTGATCCC
>JAISPY010000306.1 GCA_031274565.1 Treponema sp. | reverse complement strand
CCGGCAAAAAAGGACCGGTTCAAGCTGCGGACGGAAGTTGAGCGGGCAAACAGCATTTTGAAAGACTGGCTGCTCCCGGGCACGCTCTAGGTGAAGGGGCACTCCAAAGTATCCTTCGTGGTATTCGCTGCCGTTACCTGCCTCGCCGCTTTGCGGATGCTTCAGTATTTTGTCCTTTGAACAAGGGTTTTGGGAAAGGCTCTGAGGACAGTATCATTGCGGTTTAACCTAGGGAGATTATTCTTTTCTATGGTTTTTCTTTGAGTTCCATGCCCTTACTATGTCTCATTTCGCTCGTGTGAACAGGCCCTAGGCTGCGTTTTTCATCAATATCCCTACTTACGTGCTAAAAAACCACCGACCACCCGGTGCGAAGCGACATTGGCGAACCAAACTTCTCGGTGGTCCGTAGGTAACGGTGCAATTCCTGACCGCCTTGACCCTGGTATGGCCCTCCCTCCTTCCAATCACCTCGAACAAAGCATCCCTGATGCCCTTGGGCGCGGCTTTTGTATAGAGCAGTATTTCCACATTGACATTCTAGTTATAATTGGGTAACATTATTATAGGAAGGTAACAGAGGGTTACCGGGAGGTATGCTCAATGCCCTTGGCTTTGGTAAAAACTGGTGAAAAGGCCGCGATCAAGAAGATCGGCGGCAGAGACGAACAGAAAAAGTACCTGGAAACGCTGGGTTTCGTGGTAGGCGGCGCCGTTACGGTGGTTTCTGAAATAAATGGCAACATGATTGTCCACATCAAGGATTCCCGGATTGCTATCAGCCGGGAAATGGCGAATAAAATCATAGTATAAAAAATAGTTAAAAAAAGGAGCATACGATGCGAACCTTAAAGGATGTAAAACCCGGGGAAACCGTCACGGTGGTCAAAGTGCACGGCCAGGGTGCGGTAAAACGCCGGATCATGGATATGGGGATAACCCGGGACGCGGAAATTCTGGTACGCAAGGTCGCCCCCCTGGGAGACCCCGTCGAGGTGAACGTCCGAGGCTATGAACTGAGCCTCCGTAAAGCGGACATTGATAGTATCGAAATACAATGAACGCGCGTAAGGAACGATAAGAAGAAACATCATGGCTATAAAAATCGCCTTAGCGGGTAACCCGAACTGCGGTAAAACCACCCTGTTTAATGCCCTCACCGGGGCAAATCAGTTTGTGGGAAACTGGCCGGGAGTTACGGTAGAGAAAAAAGAAGGCCGTCTCAAGGGACATAAGGAGGTGAGCGTCATCGATCTTCCAGGGATCTATTCCTTGTCCCCCTATTCCCTGGAGGAGGTCATCTCCCGGAATTACCTCCTGGAAGAAAAGCCCGACGTGATCCTCAACATCATCGACGGGACCAACCTGGAACGGAACCTCTTCTTGACCACCCAGCTTTTGGATATGGGAATCCCCGTGGTGGCGGCGATCAACATGATCGATGTGGTGCAGAAGGTCGGGGATAGGATCAACGAAGCGGAACTGGGGAACCTTCTGGGCTGCGAAGTCCTGACCATATCTGCCCTGAAAGGTACGGGAGTGCGGGAAGCTGCGGAGGCAGCGATCCGGGCTGCGGAAAAAAAGCGGGGAGGTGCTGCGCCCTGCCGCTTCACTCCAAAGGTTGAGGAAACGCTGGATAGGATCAGCGCTTTTTTGGAGAACCAGGTTCCCGAAACGCAGCGGCGTTTTTGCTCACTCAAGGTCTTTGAGCGGGACCCCAAGTATGCGGAAAAAATCAGCCTCCCGGCGGCGGAACCGCTCATTCAGGACGCGGAAAAAGCCCTGGGGGAGGATGCGGAAACCATCATCACCGAGGGACGGTACCAGTACCTGTCTCGGCTTCTCCCCCACGTACTCAAGAAGAAATCCCGGGAGAAGCTGAGCCTTTCAGACCAGATCGACCAGGTGGTAACCAACCGCTTTGCGGCCCTGCCGATCTTTGCGGCGGTGATATTCCTCATCTACTTTATTTCGGTTACCACCGTGGGTACCTGGGTAACCGACTGGACCAACGACGAACTCTTTGGCGACGGCTGGCACCTCGGAGGGGGCGGCGCTTATGCGGAGGCGCTGGAAGCCTTTGAAGCTGGAGACCTGGAGGAGGAGCCTGCCCCGGAGGATTTCGGCATCTGGGTGCGGGGAATCCCCGTGGTGGTGGGCGGCTGGCTTGAGGCTGCCGGGACTGCGGACTGGCTCAACGGTCTCATCCTGGACGGGATCATCGGCGGCGTGGGTGCGGTCTTGGGCTTTGTGCCCCAGATGCTGGTGCTCTTCCTCTTCTTGGCCGCCCTGGAAGCCTGCGGCTACATGGCCCGGATCGCCTTTATCCTGGACCGAATCTTCCGGCGCTTCGGTCTTTCTGGCCGGAGCTTTATCCCTATGCTGATCAGCACGGGCTGCGGTATCCCCGGAGTCATGGCCTCCCGAACCATTGAGAACGAACACGACCGCCGGATGACGGTGATGACCGCTACCTTCATGCCTTGCGGGGCCAAGCTCCCTATCATCGCCCTCATTTCCGGGGCGGTGCTGGGCGGCGCCTGGTGGGTGGCCCCCAGCGCCTATTTCTTAGGGATTATTTCGGTGCTCCTTTCGGGGATCATCCTCAAGAAAACCCGGAGGTTCGCCGGGGATCCCTCCCCCTTTGTGATGGAGCTTCCCGCCTACCACCTCCCCACCATCACCAACGTGGTACGGAGCATGGGAGAGCGGGCCTGGTCCTTCATCAGAAAGGCGGGGACCGTGATCCTCGTCTCAGCCGTGGCAATCTGGTTTCTTTCGAGCTTCGGCGTTACCGACGGGGGATTCGGCATGGTGGCGGACCTCAACGACGGACTGCTGGCAGCTTTAGGCGGATCCATCGCATGGATCTTCGCGCCCCTGGGTTTCGGTACCTGGGATGCCGCGGTAGCAACCATCACGGGCCTCGTGGCCAAGGAAAACGTGGTGGGTACCATGGGGGTACTCTACGGCTTTGCCGAAGTTGCCGAGGACGGCGCGGAAATCTGGGACGCCTTCGCCGCCAACTTTACGGCGGTTTCCGCCTACGCATTCCTCGCCTTCAACCTCCTATGCGCCCCCTGTTTCGCCGCCATTGGCGCCATCAAGCGGGAGATGAATAACCCCAAGTGGACCTGGTTCGCCCTGGGATTTCAAACCGCCTACGCGTATAGCGTCGCCCTCATCATCTACCAGTTAGGGAGCCTCTTTTTCGGGGGCGGCTTTAGAATCGGTACGGTATTCGGTTTCGCGGTCCTGGCGCTGTTCATCTACCTCCTGGTACGGAAACCGTCCGCAGCTACGCGCAAGTCCTTGCGGAAAAGCGGGCTGCCCGTGTAGTTTCATACCCAGTGTAACTGCGGAGCACACCGAGAAACGGTGTATTAGGACGGTTTTTCTGCCTCCGTATCCTCCGCAGTATCACTGCTTACGGTTTAACCGTGAGCGTACAATAGAAGCGGTAAAGGAGTTGGCATGATCGCGTTTATTGCGGAAAATCTTTCCACGATTATTGTCGGAGCGGTGGTCTTGGGAATCATTGCTTTTGCCCTGGTCAGGACCATCCTGAACTTCCGCAAGGGCAAGTCCCCTTGCGGCTGCGGCTGTGAGCGCTGTTCCAAAGCCTGTCGGTAGCGGCCATTTCAGCGGTTTCTATAGCAATCGCCCGGACTCCCATACGGTACATATCCCGGTACGGTACTATGGAACCTGAAACTAAAACCTGGGCGCCTATCATGTGGCCAACGCTCACCGCTGTGTCATCACTTACAGAACCTGACATATTAAGATTCAATTCTGATTCCAGCATTTCCAAACGGCTTCGTTCTACAACTCTTATATTGCCAGTATTGGCAAAGGCGATCAAAAGTTCCTGAACAATAAAACCAGAAAGATTTTGTGTTTCTGCTTCAAAGTTTATAACCGCGATAGTTGA
>JAISPY010000252.1 GCA_031274565.1 Treponema sp. | reverse complement strand
GCGGTGTCATCCAGCCCTGCCTGCTCAGGGTTCAACTTTCTTTTGGCCATAAGGCAATATACCCCATTTTTTCAAGATTATGCAATAGCAACTCAGCAATTCTCATGTGAAAGAGAAGGGAAAGTTATACCCTACCGAACAAGGAAATAGTAGACCCTTGTATATTATAAGAAACAACTAATTGTGTAGAAAGAGGGATAAGGGGGTAAAGTAATCCCTTATTATTAAAGGGGTATAATTTTCCCTTTTCAGCCATACACAGGGTGCTGCGCCACTGTCTTTCACAAGGGAAAATTTCACCCTTTAAATTCACAAGCGATTATTTCACCCCCATGACGAAACCGTAAAATTTGACAGGTCTCAGAAGCTTGATAAACGCCTTTCAGAACCTGAATACAGGGGCCAGGAAAAACGATCCGCAGGTTTTAGCCTTTTATCTCTCTTTTAGCCCTTCAGATAGAAAGGGGTGAAATTTTCGCTTGTTATTGACAAGGGGTTAAACCCCTCCGGTCAGGAGGTTTCGGCTAGAAAAATTATTAGGCAATGCGGCAATTTTACTTTTACAAAAATTGCTGATCCAATGCGGGGGACCTTAGAAAAAAGCCCTCGAAATGGTGCTATGGTGCTATCCTGCGCGGTTTCTTGAGAAGGTATCCCTATGGGGCGGCAGCTTCCAACGCTTGCATGAGCGGGTAGATCTCATGCCACAGATGAGCCAGGCTACCTTCCTGGGTATTCACCTTGAGAATCCCGTAGGATAGGGCTGGCTGGTACTGCTGGGCCAAGGGTGAATTATGATAGCGCTCGATATACCCGCTCTCATCCATGCGGCCTTGGAGCAGCCATACCATCTTTATGGCTTGACCCGCCTCCTCCCGGTCTGATAGCTGACACCCGTATTTGATAATCGCTCGGTCCATATAATACTGCCTGATGCTCTTACGGGAGGAATATTTCGCGTCAAAAATGAGATAGGAGGACCGGGAGGAACGAGCGCTCTGGAGCTTGAACAGAAAGTCCGGCGTATAAAACCCGTCCGCGGTGGTGGTACGGTAAAGACTTATATTATTCTCAAACCGATCGGCGCTGATAACCGGCTGATAGTAGAGGGTAAGCAGCAACGCTCCCCGCCGCAGCAGGTAGGTATTGGCAATCTCCCTGCCTCCACCCGGGGTATATGCCTGAGCATGATAGCCGAAGCACCGGGACACCTCCCCGGTTCCGGTAAACCCCTCTGCTTTAAGCAGGGTCAATAATTTGCATAAACAGTAATACTCAAAGAGCTTATCCAGGGTCTTGGCATTCCCTATCAAGGTTTCTTTCGCCAGGATGAACTCCCCAAAATGATACCACTTGAGGATCTGCTCAAATACCTGCCGGTAGGGCCGCACTTCCTGAAAGATCTTGGTCTTTTTCGGGATCCCCGGAAGAGGTGTATCCGAAGCGCAGAGGATATCCCGGTATTGGGCATATTGCCTGGCGAGGTTTACGTGCAGTTCCTGCAGGGCCGTGAGGAAGGTCCGGTTCCGCTCGGCCTGCAGTTGTTTAATCCCGATAATCGGCGCCCGCAATCCCTCCTGCTCCATCCATTGCAGCTTATGGATCACCTGGTATTCCTCCTCCAGTTCACGGCGCACTTTCTCGGCGATAGCGGCAACATTGTTGCAAACCAATACCAAGAATCCTACCACCACCCGGTTCTCGTAGATATCAAAACTCTTGGTGGTCTTCTCAATCCGCATACGGTAGGGGAGATAGTGCTTGCCCTCAAGCTGTATCGCCGTAACGCTCCCGGTTTCCACCAGTTCTCCGATGTTCTGATAGAGCCAGTGTAGACTGGTCCGGGTGATGCTCTTTATCTGGTCATAGGATTGCAGCGCATCGTGTTTTACAATCCGGTGTTGAGCTCCGCTCTTAAACGCGGGATAGTTTTCCTTGTAACAGGTGTGTATGGCGGTGATAAGTTCGATGTAGGATGAGAGGGATTTATAGGAGGCGTCGCGGGGTCCGGCGGTTTCCCGGATCGGGGCGTGAGGAGCAGCCGTACCGGAGTTCGGGGAAAACATCCAGGCGCTGATGGTATCATCGTTGAATTCCGCCAAATAGGTGATAATGTCCGCAACGTTTTCCGCGTTCGCGGCATTTCGGCTTAAACAGAGCAAATAATCACTGGAGTACAACTGGGAGCGGTCATCATACTGCACCTTGAGGGAAAGCTGCAGCAGATCGTAATGGAGCAAAAAGGGTTTTCCCTCTTTACGATCTTCCCCATCTCCTGGCAGCAGATCGTTGAGGTACTCCTTCCTGAAGATGATATCCACGGTCTGTTCCTGGAATGCGCCTGTCCGCTGGGGAATGCCGTAGCCTATGGCCTCATCATTGAGAAAGAGTTCCAGTCCGCGGATGGGGCGCTGCAGGTCTTTTAATACCGCGGCGCAGGTATACAGCCCCTCCGAGACGAGGCTTACCGTATCCGCCACCTCCCAGGCCAGGATATCGGCGACCGGATACAGGGGTATGTCCCCGGCTGCCACCATACTCTGCTCTCGGTAGTGCAGCCACAAACGAATACGACATTCCATGACGCGCCTCCGTTACTTGGCAAAGAACTGATAGAATCCCATATTCTCATCCGCAGCCTTGAGGATCCGGGCGATATGGGTGCGGCATAAGGGCATACTCGTACATTCTTCTTTGAGTTCCTTCAAGAGATTGTGATACCGTTCCCCGGTACCGTTGATCAGGGGCAGGATCTTCTGGGACACGGCATAATCCAGGGGGGCGAAGCGGTTTTCCGGGCTTTGGGTATCCATATATTTGCAGGCGATGGTGCAATAGGTATGTACCATCTTCTGATTCCGGGGCATGACGGCTCGGTTATGGAGCCTGAAAATACTCTGGATCTTGCTCCATTTATTGCCTATCCCCTCATCCCCGATGCCTCCGTCCCCCCGGGGCAGGAACGCGGCGCTGAGTGCGGAAAAGGGAACAATGGCTTCCCGGTTCGGGGTTTCCCCATGGGCCATTTCACCGCCCGTAGTATTCGGATCCAAGGTGATGATCCAACTCCTATCCAAAAACCGGGGAGAGAGTTCCTCGGTGGTATGATCGAAATTCACCGTAGCGAGGAAGCGCAGGTGCTTGGGGATGTTCCACTGGTGCTTTCCCCCCAGGCTCAGGGAACGGCTATAGGCCGAATCCTCATCACAGAGCCGAAGAAAGGCCGCCCAATAGTGCTCAAGCGGGCTGAGGTTAGCCTCATCCAGCACGATGAAGAAGGGGGCGTCCGCGTCCTGCTCGGATTCATAATGCAGCCGTTCCAAGGCCTCGAACACCCGGTTATTGCTTTTTTCCATGAGCTTGGTTAAGGGATTGTAATAGCCAATGAAATCTTTGTGACTGGTCCAGCCTCGCTCCACGGATATGTCCACAAAACGGCTATGGACATCGGTACGGGCTAGGCCGAGGGCTTTCGCCAGGAGCGTACACAGGGAGGTTTTACCCGTACCTGGTTCACCGGCAAAGGTGGTGATAAAGCCCTGCATGATACAGATGAGGTAATTAGCCGCGTCATTCACCGATATATCCCGGTTAGCCCCCAGCAGATATTCGTGCAGGCGCTTGATGATGCGGTCCCCGGATAGGTCTGTTTTGAACCGGGGGGTACATAAAAGCTGGGTATTAAAGGGAATGAGGGCTTCTGCTTCCGGAGTTTCCCCGCCCACCGCTTGCAGCACCTGGGTAAGCAACTTGTTATCAATCGCATGGGCTATGATATGGACCTGATCCTTAAAATTGTTCAGGGTCTTCTTGAGCTGCGCTTCAAGCCGGGTTTTTTCCGCTTTATACTGATCGTATTCGGTCTGGATACGGGTAATTTCAGCGTCCAGGCTCTCTTTCTTGGTACTGAGTTCCGCTATATCCTGGGCCACGCCGATATAGTGCTGTAAGCGCTGTTGCTCGTCCTGTAAGTGCTCCAGGGATGCGCGAACGGTTTTTTCTTCTGATTCAAGCTGCTGCATGATTTCGTGGTGCCGGGCCTGGGCTTCTTTGGTCAGCATGTTTTCATCACTCTTGAGTTCCGCGAGCCGTTTTTCCCGTTCCTCCCGTTCTTGCTGCAGCGCTTCTAAGCGCCGCTTCACCTTGGAAAAGTCCCGGCTTTTTTCTTCGATTATGTCAAAGTACTCATCACACGCTAAAATTACTAAGGAATCAATGAGATCCGGACTATCAAACACATGGGAGAGGATGATTCGTTTTATCTCATCCAGGAAGACGACCTGGTCCAGCATAGCGATGAGCCGTTCCTGCCGTTCTTCGGTAAGATCCATAGCACCGTATAATTGGGTAGATGTGGCGATCACACTCTTGATTTGTCGGATCTGACTTTTAGTATAGCCGTATTCCCCGGTGGAAGCCGCCTTGAGGGTCGCGCTCAAACCGTCTATTAACGTAGCGTCGCTTATCCAGTCGATGGCGCTATTGACCGGTTTAAGCGGTGCTACAGCGTCTTTCTGCATAAAGGCAAGCCGCGGTATCCCCTCTTCATCGGCAATATACATACATATCACGCCTCGCACGTCTTCCGCTGCATAGGATTTGATTCTATAGCGATGTTCTTTCTTACTGAGCAGGGAAATAGTCTGTTCTTGCGTTTCGTATGTCGCGTCAAACGGACCATAATAGCACGCAGCGGTTCCGATAAGCACTTCATTGGTATACAACGGTATATCCGATACAATACAGCGATCTTTCACTATGATCTTAAACTCTTCTGTGGTCTCAAGGATCTGCAGTAAACCTTTTTCTTTAAACCGGTTTATTTCTATCTCCGAATCCATAAAGGCCGGATTGTATCGGATTGACAGGTATCGGTCTCCCTCATACCGGTGGGCAGGCTCAAGGTTGAATTTGACGATCACCAGATGCCCGTGTTCTTCCACCACCCGCTCGGCAGATACCTCATCCTGGGTAATGCGGACATCAATCCGTTCCTCCCCCGCTTCTATGGGTTCATAGATGCCTCCGGGTTGTTTAATATACCGCAGGTAAATATAACATACCTTATTGGTCTCGCCGTAATAATCTTTTTTATAGGTAAGCCATGCAATAAAGGTCTTTCCCATGTAGATATCCATACTATTTTCTCCTTCTCGGGTAACGCCTGAGATACCCGTACCGGTTTTGGTGGGTGATTGTAAAAAGACGAACAAAAACGGATAAGAAACGAACCCTGCGGATATTTCTTTCTTTATTATGTTTTTATCGTATCAGAGCTTCCGTACTGGCTAACCGTTACTATAAAAACGTCTTCAACGGTTTCAGTGTAACAAGCAACCGGGTATCCGTCAAGA
Source organism: Treponema sp. (assembly GCA_031274565.1). Lineage (GTDB taxonomy): Bacteria > Spirochaetota > Spirochaetia > Treponematales > Breznakiellaceae > JAIRLU01. The sequence continues at coordinate 3,640 of JAISPY010000252.1, read as the reverse complement.
ATCAGGAGCGACGCAGCCCATGCATGGTTCCCGTATAGGGTGGTTTGGAGGGGCCGAGAAAATAGTCCGAGTCATTTCCGGCAGGCAACCTGGTCAAGAATCCGCTCCAGCCGTTGCGTTGACCGGGTTGCGTATTTTGGTTACCCTGGTAGCTAGTATGATTAACGAACCGTACCACAGGGAAAAACGTCTTTCCCGACGAACCATCGTCCGTCTCAGCTTGAGCGCCCTCTTCGCGGCCTTGACCGCTGCAGGGACCTTTATTGCGATTCCCCTTCCCGGGTCTCCGGTGCCCATAGTCCTGCAGAACCTCTTTGCCCTTCTCTCAGGGCTGGTGTTAGGTCCGCTGTTGGGCGGCGCCGGGGTAGGACTCTACCTGCTTGCCGGGGCTATGGGGGCGCCGGTATTCGCAGGGGCAACCGGTGGCTTCGTCCACTTCTTAGCTCCCAGCGGTGGCTACCTCTGGGGGTATCTCCTCATGGCGATTAGTGCGGGGTTCATCGCGGGGGTACCGAAACCAGACCGCCCCAGCCCCCGATGGCGGATAATCCTGGCAACCCTGGTGGGTATCCTCGTGGTGTATGTACCGGGGGTGATACAGCTCAAGTGGGTCCTTGCTGATACCTGGTCAGGGGCGGTGGTGAAGGGTTTCTTCCCCTTCATCATCGGGGATGGGATCAAAGCAGCGGTGGCCATCCTCATTGCCTCCCGATTGCGCGGGGCTGTGGCGGATCATCTGGATGGCTAAGGAGCTTTTTAGCGTCCATAGGCTCTCCAAGGTGTTTCCCCAGGGGAATCCGGGGGTATCGGCGCTCAACCTTACCATTTTTGAGGGCGAATGTCTGCTCATTACCGGATCCAACGGATCCGGCAAGACCCTCCTGGCGCGTATGCTCATGGGGCTGGAGGATCCCAGTGCAGGGGAGATCCTCTTTCGGGGAATGCCTTTGCATAAAACCGTGGACGCCCTGCGCCGGGCCGTGGGCATGGTCTTTCAGGACGCGGATGCTCAGATAGTCGGCGAGACCCTGGAAGAGGACGTAGCCTTTGGTCCTAAAAACCTGGGCTGCTCAAAAGGGGAAACCAACATCCGCGTACGCGCGGCATTGACGGCTACCGGACTTTGGGAAAAAAAGGACTTTCCTCCTCGCAGGCTTTCGGGGGGAGAGAAACGCCGGCTTGCAGTAGCGGGGATCCTCGCCATGGGCGGTGAGGCGGTCATCATGGATGAACCCTTCGCCAACCTGGACTGGCCAGGGGTTCTCCAGGTGCTTACCAGCATCCGGCAGTTAAAGACCGCCGGAAAAACCATCATCATCCTCACCCATGAACTGGAGAAGGTCTTGGCCTTGGCGGATCGGCTCGTGATCCTCCATAAGGGGATGATCCGAGAAGCAGGCGCTCCTGAAGCGGTTCTTGACCGGCTTGATCCGGTATATGGGGTGAGAGACCCCCGGCGGAGCTATGCTGCGGTGGGAGACTGCACATGGCTTACGGAGTAAGCCCCTACGCCTATAGAGCGGGGAATACCTTCCTGCACCGGTTACCCGGAGGGATCAAGCTGCTGGGCCTCCTGGGGATCACTATCGGGGCTTTTTACTCCGGCCCCGGGATGCTCCTGTCTATCGGCATCATCTTGGCGGGGGCTTTTTCCGCGAAAATCCGGCCCAGAGCATTGTTGCGGGGCAGTAAGCCCCTGTTCGTCATGATAGGCTTTGTTATTATCCTCCGTTCCCTGCATTTTAATTTTTCCCGTTCCTATCTTCCCGAACTGAGCCTCCCGGGGTTTCAAGCGGGGATCCTGTTTGGCCTGGGTATCATAATTTCCTTTTCCGCTGGTTCGCTCCTCTTCACCGTTACTACGATGATGGAATTGAAGGATTCCCTGAGGAGCGTCGAAACCGCACTGTATACCGGCTTGCGGAGGCTTAGGAGAAAAAACGCCTTGCCGCAGAACTCCGCAGCGGAGCAGTACGGTCCGGTGAGTCTGGGAATCTCGCTAATGCTCAATTTCCTCCCCCGGTTCTTTGAGGTGTGGGAAGAAGCGGACGCAGCATATCGGGCACGGGCAGGCAAACCAGGGATACCCGCATTGATCCTGCTTATCCCTTTAGTAACCGAGCGGATGATCCTCTTGGCAGCGGAGACCGCCTGGGCCATGGAAGCGCGTGGGGTGTCGAGGTGATGGGTTGCTCCCGCTCGGGGCGCATCCAAAACCGGGATAAACCCAGAGAACCATTTCGTTTTTTCTAGGGCCTCCGCATGGCTCCATTCTGTTTCCTGCCTGGCCCGAGGCCGCCTGCTTGCCGGAGGAATACCACCCGACGAAGCGGTGAAGGGGCGAAGAAAAACGTCCCTTCAAAAGTTGGCGGGAAACCATTAATACGCGGTATCTGAGCTGGTTCCAAAATCTGACATTTTGGAACTGCCTCATCTATCATGTTTTATCCAGTATCGTCCTTGACAATACCCGTTTTTCTATAATATAATTTCTCTATATTTACTATGTATCACCCAGACGATACTTTATTATTGAGGAGACGTGTATGGCACGATTCGAAAAAATTACGGAACTCATAGGGAATACCCCTATCGTTAAAATCAATAAGCTGAATAACAGCGAAGCAACGGTGTATGTGAAACTGGAAAGTTTCAACCCCTTTTCAAGTGTGAAGGACCGTATTGCCCTGGCGATGATCGAGGCAGGAGAACGGGAGGGCAAAATCAAGCAAGACACGGTCATCATCGAGCCGACCAGCGGCAATACGGGCATTGGCCTGGCCTTCGTGGCTGCGGTCAAGGGCTACCGGATCATCCTCACCATGCCTGAAACCATGAGCATTGAGCGGCGGAAACTGCTGAAAGCCCTGGGCGCGGAATTGGAGTTGACCGAAGGGGCTAAGGGCATGAAGGGGGCCATTGCCAAGGCCGAGGAACTGGCCGCGCAGTATCCCAATGCCTTCATTCCGCAGCAGTTTAATAACCCCGCAAACCCCAAGATCCACGAGACCACCACCGGGCCTGAAATTTGGAACGATACCGAAGGGAAGATTGACATCCTTATCGGTGGTGTCGGGACCGGCGGGACAATCACCGGTGCAGGAGCATACCTGAAATCCCAGAAACCTTCGGTGAAGGTAATTGCCGTGGAGCCTTCCGCTTCCCCGGTCCTCTCCGGAGGACAGCCCGGCCCCCACAAGATCCAGGGCATCGGCGCGGGCTTTGTTCCCCAGGTCTATGACAAGAACCTGGTGGATGAAATCTACCAGACCGACGATATCAAGGCGGGGACCATTGCCCGGCGTTTGGCCAAAGAAGAGGGCATCCTGGTGGGGATCTCCGCAGGCGCGGCTCTTGAGGCAGCGCTGACCGTGGCTAAGCGTCCTGAGAATCAAGGCAAGACCATCGTAGCGGTGCTCCCCGATACTGGAGAACGGTATCTTTCAACCTGGCTCTGGGAAGGGTAATGAGCGGAATAGGGGACTGCGGATCCAGGATAAACCCATAGAACCATTTTAAGGGGTACGGGGGCCTGGGTCCTCATCTTCTTCAGGGGGTGGGTACCAGGTACCTTAACCGGTGGTGATCCAGAACGTATGCCGGGTATCAAACAAAGCCGTAATTGAGGTAACCGAAGGCC
>JAISPY010000188.1 GCA_031274565.1 Treponema sp. | reverse complement strand
AGCTGGATGCCGATGCCCTCTCCCATAGGCATCATCGCCATATCTGCGCCCAGGGTGAAGAAGCCCATGCCGATAATGAGCAATGCCGCTCCTCCTATGAACATGAGGATGGTTCCCGCGGGCATGGGCACAAGGACAACGCTCACAATAAGCACAATCGCGGTAATAGGAAGCACTGCTGAGAAGGCTTCCATGATCTTTTCTTGTAGTATTTTATTCATAGGATTTTTTAGATTATCGTATATTTGCTTAAAAAAGATAAGGGCGATTTCTCCCCGGATCCCCGGGGAAAAACCCTGCAGATTCAGGGGTACACGGAAACCTTCTTTGCTACCCGCTCATTTTTGCGCATTAAGCACGGTGGTCATTCCATAATTCGCGTTAATTCGCGTCATTCGCGGACTCTTTTGGTTTATGTGCGCTCGCCCTGCCCACTCGGCGCTTGAAATTGCTTTGCAATTCGGGTAGGGTCATTACTGAGGTTAAGGGGGAGTTCATGGCAGCATATATGGTACGGCGGCTTTTGTTGATCATTCCCACCCTTTGGGCGATCATCACCATCAATTTCTTTATTGTACAGATAGCTCCCGGCGGCCCGGTGGATCAGGCCATCGCGGATATGCAGGGCCTGGGGCAGAACAGCGCGGTGCAGCGCATAAGCGGCGGTCAGAGCCAAGGACTGGGTCAGGGGGACCGGGCCCGGCAGAGCGGCGCTTCGGCGTACCGGGGCGCCCGAGGGCTTGATCCAGAGGTTATCGCGGAAATCGAGAAACGCTACGGCTTTGATAAGCCGATAGGACTGCGGTACCTGGATATGCTTAAAAACTATGCCGCCTTCAACTTCGGAGACAGCCTGTTCCGCGGGAGATCCGTGCTGGACCTCATCGTGGAACGGCTGCCGGTGTCCCTCTCCCTGGGACTGTGGAGTACCCTCATCATATACCTGGTGTCCATTCCCCTGGGCATCAAAAAAGCCGTGAACAACGGCAGCCCCTTTGACCTGTGGACCAGTACTGCGGTGATCCTGGGAAACGCCATCCCCTCGTTTCTGTTCGCCGTACTGTTGGTGGTGATCTTCTCCGGGGGGAGCTTCCTCAAGGTCTTCCCACTCCGGGGCCTGGTGTCGGTGAATTTCGCGGAACTGAGCGTTCCCGCTCAGATCCTGGACTACCTCTGGCACCTGGTGCTTCCGATTACGGCCATCACCATCGGAGGCTTTGCCACCCTGACCATGCTTACCAAGAATTCCTTCCTGGATGAAATCCACAAGCAGTACGTCATGACCGCCCGTGCTAAGGGACTCACTGAAAAGCGCATCCTCCTGGGACATGTGTTCAGGAACGCCATGCTCATCGTCATTGCCGGGTTTCCCGCGGCGTTCATCAGCATGTTCTTCACTGGTTCGGTTTTAATCGAGGTGATCTTCTCCCTGGAGGGGCTGGGGCTTTTAGGATTCGAGTCTACCATGCAGCGGGACTACCCGGTGATCTTCGCCACCCTGTACATCTTCACCCTCATGGGACTGCTCCTCTCCCTGCTCAGCGATGTACTGTATACCATCATCGATCCCCGAATCACTTTCGAGGCCCAAGTATGATCCTTTCCAGGCTTTTTTCTAGCTTTTCCCCTAAAAAAGCGGTTCGATCCAGCGCGGACTCCCGGCGGCTCACCCGCTGGGAGCGGTTCAAGCACAACAAGCGGGCCTTCCTGTGCCTCTGGATTTTCGGCGTGATCTTTGTGGCGAGCCTTTTCGCGGAATGTATCGCTAATGACAAGCCCCTGCTGGTCTCTTTCGCGGGGAAGCTCTATGTCCCGGTCTTCCAGGAGTATTCTGAGCGTATCTTTGACGGAGAATTTGACATTGCCGCCGATTACCGGGACCCCTACATCAAAGAGCGCATCGAAGCCAAGGGGTGGATGCTCTGTCCCCCCATCGGCTTTAGCTATGACACCATCAACTATAACCTGCCGAGTCCTGCCCCGTCTCCTCCGACCGGGGAGAACCTCTTAGGCACCGACGACCGGGGCCGGGATGTGGCGGCCCGGGTCATCTACGGTTTCAGAATTTCAGTGCTTTTTGGCCTGAGCCTCACCATCTTCTCCTCGTTAATCGGCATAAGCCTGGGGGCGGTACAGGGGTACTATGGCGGGCGTTTTGACCTCATCTTCCAGCGTTTCATAGAGGTCTGGTCCGGGATGCCCACCCTCTTCATGTTGATCATCCTCTCCTCGGTGGTGGAGCCTAATTTCTGGTGGCTTTTGGGGATCACCTTACTGTTCAGTTGGATGAGCCTCGTGGGGGTAGTACGGGCGGAGTTCCTGCGGGCACGGAACTTCGAGTACGTGCTTGCCGCCCGGGCCATGGGCATGCGGCATAGCCGCATCATGTTTGTGCATATCCTCCCCAACGCCATGACCTCCGCATTGAGTTACCTCCCCTTCATCTTGGGCGGGTCCATTACCACCCTTACCTCCCTGGACTTTCTCGGTTTCGGGCTTCCGGTCGGTTCTCCCTCCCTGGGAGAATTACTTGCCCAGGGCAAGGCCAATCTACACACCCCCTGGCTGGGCATTTCCGCCTTTGCGGTCCTCGCGCTTACCTTGAGCCTCTTGGTGTTCATCGGTGAAGGGGTGAGGGATGCCTTTGATCCTCGGAGGAATCCATGAACGCGCCGCATACGCATCTGGTCGAATACCGCGGTTTTAAGGCCGCCTTTGGAAATCTCCCGGCTTCTCTGAAAGAGGTGGTTCATGGGATTGATCTGTATATTGATGAGCACGAAACCCTGGCCCTGGTAGGTGAAAGCGGCAGCGGCAAGACCGTGAGCGCCCAGGCCCTGATGCGGCTCCTGAGCGAACAATGGGTGCGCTATCCCGCGGGAGAATTGCTCTTTGAGGGCCGGGATGTGCTTAAAATGGGGGCTGCGGAACTGCGGAAGCTCCGGGGCAGGGATATGGGGATGATCTTCCAGGAACCCATGAGTTCCCTCAATCCGCTGCATAGCATTGAAAAGCAGCTTGCCGAGTCCCTGCTGCTCCACCAGGGGCTATCCCAGTCCGCGGCTCGGCCCTTGATGGTCCAGTGGCTTGAACGGGTGGGCCTGCGGGATCCGGAACGCCGGCTCTCTGCTTATCCCCACGAGCTTTCCGGCGGGGAGCGGCAGCGGGTGATGATCGCCTTGGCCCTCCTCAACAGACCTAAGCTCCTCATCGCGGATGAGCCTACTACGGCCCTGGATGTAACCATTCAAGACCAGATCCTAAGCCTCATCAAAACCTTGCAGCAGGATTTAGGCATGGCGGTCCTCTTCATCACCCACGACCTGGAGGTGGTGCGGCGTATGGCAGACCGGGTGGCGGTGATGAAAGACGGGAGGATCATTGAAACCGGTCCTCAGCAGCGAATCTTTTCCGCACCAGAGGCGGCCTATACGAAGCTACTGATCGGTTCCGGGGAGGACCCAGAAAGCCCGGCCCCGGATACCGCTGCACCGGCGCTGGTGGAGGTACAGGACCTCAAGGTACATTTTCCCCTTAAAAAGGGCTTCTTCAAGCGGGTAAGCGGTCATATCAAGGCGGTGGATGGGGTGAGCTTTACCCTGCGGCAGGGGCAGACCCTGGGCATTGCCGGGGAAAGTGGGAGCGGTAAGACCACCCTGGGGAAGGCGCTCTTGGGCCTTGAGAAAAGCCAGGGGAGCATCCGCATTGAGGGTAGGGAGATTCAGGGCTTGGGTGAAGATGCGCTCCGTCCCCTGCGGCGTAAGATGCAGATCATCTTCCAAGACCCCTACGGTTCCCTGAGTCCCCGGATGCCGATTGAGCGCATTGTGGGAGAGGGGCTGCTGATCCACGGCATTGGGACCAAGGAAGAACGGCGGGAACGGGCGCTTGCCTGCCTGCGGGAAGTGGGCATGGGAGACCCGGACCTGCTCTCCCGCTACCCGAATGAGTTTTCCGGGGGTCAGCGGCAGCGGATCTGTATCGCCCGGAGCCTCGTGCTGGAGCCGAGCATCCTCGTGCTGGACGAGCCAACCTCAAGCCTGGACCGGACCATTCAGTTCCAGGTGGTGAGCCTCTTGCAAGAACTCCAGGAACGGCGGGGCCTTTCGTATATCTTCATCAGCCACGATCTCCGCCTGCTCAAGCGGATCTGCCATGATCTGCTCATCATGAAAGAGGGAAAAGTCGTGGAAGCGGGTCCTACCGGTGTAATCATGGAAAACCCCCAGCAAGCCTACACCCAAGAACTCCTCCGTACCGCTTTTTTCTGAGTGAGCCCGGGGGCCAATGAACATACTAACAGACTCATCGCGTTTGTGTTAGCCGTACAGGTAAAAATCCAAGTGATTGTATATCTTTTATGACAATCGATGTGAATTTTTTCGCACCGTAAATATTGAGATGGTCACCATCGTAGAAAAGTGAAATGTTGTTTTCAAAACGTTTATCATGGCTGTAATCAAGATAGGGAACATGGGGATATTTTCCAGATATTTCACGGCTAAAACGATAAAATGTTTCAAAAAAATTCGGTGTTCGTTCCTCAAAAATATTATTGAAGATACCCGTAATAGGCGTTGACACCAAAACCGGTTGAAGTCCGCAGGCTAAACAATAATCAATTATATCAGAAAGTATTTTTTTATTATAGACAAAACCCTCCAAGCCTTTCTGTAAAGTAGTTCCATCAGGTGAATCGGTTGTCCAGTCTATATGATGTTTACTACAATATTTGACAAGTTCCTCTTCGGGCATAGTGTTATGCCAGTTTTTTTGAAATACATCTTCAGGGTTACTGTCTAAAATAATCGATCTGATATTAGTGCCCGCACTAAGTACCGGAAAGACAGCATATCGTATATAGTCCCGCAAAGAATATTCCGGCATATATTCTTTATTAAGAATACGATAGTATCGCGGAATTTGATCGCTATAATCGACTTTTATGCTCTCAATTTCAAAATACTCAATTAAGAGTATTACAACAGCGTTTTTATCGAAATGGTTAATATATTGCTGTAATAATGCATAATCATATAAATGACGTTGAGAACTTAATCCGAAATTGAAAGCTTGATATGGACTATCAGACCACTCAAAATCATCGCGTCCATGACTTGAACCAAAATTTGCTATTTGAATACCTTGTGGAACATGTGCAAACTTTTCAACATTATTTTGGTATTTCCAGGTTTCAGTCCTAATATATAAAGCATTGAGAAAAAAGAGAATACATGAAACGATTAAGGTAAGCATAAAGCATTTGATTAAAAACGTTCTCATTTTCCACAACATCCTTAAAAAGTAAAATAGATAAATTCCGACGATTGTGTTTGCATAAAGACCAGGATCAAAATAACTGTTACATACCCAGTCCAGCGGACAACCAGCGGCATTTTCATTATCCGCGTTGTTCCGCTCTCTTTTCGCGTCAATATTTCCGCTGCTACTAAACAAGTGATAAAAATAAGCGACAAGCCAAAAGCGGATAAACCAAATCTTGAAATTGGATTAGCCACATCATTGCCCATTTGGAACATGTGCCTTACGGTTCCTACAACACCTATTTGCGAAACCCCTTGTATGTAACCGGCTAATTCACGGGGCAATGCAAGCAGTTTCCCGCAAATACCAACCGCGCTTGTGAGGCTATCGGCACGGAAGAATATCCACGCCATACAGACAAATACAAAGGTTACGATGACCTGTATTGTTTTTGTTATGGCGTTTTTCGGTAACTGTATATTTAATTTTGACCCAAGCCGTTCCGCAACTTGAAAAATACCGTGCAGAATTCCCCACGCGACAAAATGCCAGGCTGCGCCGTGCCACAATCCCGATAGGGCAAATACGATCATAATGTTAAGGCATTGCCGGCCAAGCCCACGCCGGTTGCCGCCAAGGGAAATATATACATAATCCTTGAGCCATGTGGTAAGCGATATATGCCACCGCCGCCAAAAGTCCGTGACGGAGTGGGCGAAATACGGACGGCGGAAGTTTGTCATCAGGTCAAAACCCAGAGCGCGGGCGGAACCAATGGCAATATCGGAATAACCGGAAAAGTCGCAGTAAATCTGAAACGCAAAAAAGAAAGCCGCCAGCGCAATGGAACAAGCGGGAAAAACCTGCGGGTTGCTGTAAACGCCGTTGACATACACCGCCAGGCGGTCGGCAATGACAAC
>JAISPY010000174.1 GCA_031274565.1 Treponema sp. | reverse complement strand
GGCCCCTCCTCTCAGAATGGACCTTTATGCAAGAGGGGCACCGGTTTGCATTGAGTGATCCCCTCCCTGAGGGGAGCCCCGGGCCGGAACCGCTTTCCCTCACCGGGGTGGTCTACAATGAAATGAAGGGGGCCTATTCGTCGCTAGATGCCTATGCAGGGTTGTGGTCCACCAAGGGGGTGCTGCCGGATACCCCCTACCGGTTTGAGTCCGGCGGAGACCCGGAATGTATCCCGGATCTGACCTGGGAAGGATTACGGGAATTTCATCGGACCCGGTATTCCCCAGGGAATTGCCGGATCTTCTTGGCCGGTAATATTCCCACGGAGAAACAGCTTGCGTTCCTGCAAGCCCAGGTACTCGCGGGCCTGCCCCCGGGAAAGGCCGCTCCCCCTATTCCTCGGGCAAAACCGTGGAATCGCCCCCAAAACATCACCGTTCCCTGTCCTGCCGGGGCGGAGCAAAAAGCCACGGTACTCCTCTCCTGGCTTTGCGGTGATTCCTTGGATACCGCCGCAACCATGGACCTCTCCGCCCTGACCGAGGTACTCTTAGGTCACGACGGCGCGCCCATAACCAGGGCACTCATCGACTCAGGTTTGGGGGAGGATCTATCTCCGGTAACGGGCCTCGAAGGGGAGCTGCGGGAACTGGTGTTCACTGTGGGTCTTAGGGGGGTATCGGCCCTAGACCCAAAACCCGCTCCGGGATCCTCGGTAGAGGCATTGATACTCAATGAACTCCATCGGCTCGTACGCGAAGGGATTCCCCAGGAGGCTATTGATGCCGCCCTCTTGGCCATGGAATTCTCCCATCGGGAGATCCGCCGCAGCAGTCACGGCCCCTATTCCCTGGTATGGCTGCAGCGGTCATTGCGGACGTGGATCCACGGGGCGAAACCCTGGGAGAGTATCCTCTTTGTACCGACCTTCACCGCCCTTAAAGCCCGTATTGCCCAAGCCGCCGCAACCGGGGAGCGGTATTTTGAATCCCTCATCAGCACATACCTGCTGGATAACTCCCATCGGGCCTGTATCGTGATTGAACCGGAAGCGGATTTTCTTGAAAAAAAAGAAGCGGCCCTGGCGGAACGGCTTGCCAAGACCGCAGCTGCCCTGAGCGGGCCGGAGAAGGCGCGGATCCAGGAAAAGGCCGCGGAACTTGCTCGGATCCAAGGGGAAGGGGATACCCCGGCAGCCCTGGCGCGTATTCCCCACCTTTCCCGGAAGGATCTTTCCCCGGAACCGGAGTCCATACCCCGGGAAGTCCGGGACGCCGGGGGAGTCCCAGTACTCCTCCACGACCTGTTCACCAACGGCATCACCTATGTGGATCTTGCCTTTCCCTTGGATGTGCTCGAACCGGAAGATTACCCCTGGCTCCCGCTCTTTTCCCGGGTGGTAACTTCCCTGGGCCTTCCGGGGCTAGATTACGGGGAGGTAGCGAGTCTCTTGGCTCGTACCGTGGGAGACCTCCATGGGATGCTGCAGACCAGTTCCCTGGCCCCGGGGGCGTGTAGGACCATCGCGACTCCTTCAGGGATCTTCGATCTGGCCGGCCGGGACTGGCTTATCTACCGGATCAAGGTCCTGGACGAAAAGATTGGGCCTGCCCTGGATCTGGTCATGCGGCTTATCACCGAAGCGGATTTTTCCTGCCACCGGCGTATCCGGGACCTGGTTCTGGAGTTTAAGAATACGCTGGATGCGAGCCTCGCTCCCGCAGGCCATCAGTATGGAGCGATCCGTGCGGGCCGGTATTTTTCCCGGGCCCGGGCGGTGGAGGAACTGTGGAATGGCCTCAGTCAGATCGAAGGTATCCATACCTTCGCCACCCTGGACGACGCTGCCCTGGCAGCGCCGCTGATCCGTATCCGGGATACCTTGGCATCCAAGGCAGGACTGCTGGTTAATCTGACCGGTTCCGGTGAAACCCTGGAGGCTTCCTTCAAGGCGCTGGAGCAGCGCTTCCGCCGCTTCGGTCCTCCCCGTTCCCGGAATCTTCATACTGTTGGTTCTGAACCCTTTTTCAGCCTTTTGGGGGAACCGAAACCTGCGGTTTTCGGCCATGAGGTATATAGTTCCTCATCCCTGCAGGTGGGGTTTGCCGCTATGAGCCTTCCCGCAGCGTGCTTGGGGACCAAAGAAAACGCGGTGGAATCGGTCTTGGCCCACGGGCTTTCCACCGGGGCGCTCTGGGAAACCATACGGATGAAAGGGGGCGCCTATGGGGCGTATGCCCACTCGGATGGGCTTGAAAGACACTTCTCCCTCAGTACCTACCGGGATCCCAATCCACTTCGCTCGCTGGATGCGTTTTCCGCGCTATTTTCTGCCACCGAAGACCGGGTAAGTCCCTGGTTTGATGCGGAGTTCCTGGAAAAAGCGGTCATCGGAACCTATGCCAAGAAGATCCATCCCCAGGTGAGCGCTGAAAAGGGATTCTCAGACTTGCTCCGTTTCCTATACGGCATTCCAGTACAGTACCCCTTCCAGATGCGCTCCTACGTGATTGGCGTTTCCCTGGAGGAGATTACCTGCGCTGCCCGGCGTCTTGCGGGGTACACCCAGGAACCTGCAAAGAATACCCGGATGGTCATCCTCGCGGGACCAGGAACCGCGGAAAAGGCCGCAGCCGCTTTAGGGGTTCCTCTGCGGAGCCTGCCGGTTTAAATGGGTTATACTGCAGTGGCTTGGGGAAGAAAAAAATGACGACCATAGAAAAAATGAAAACCATAATCCTAGTAGCGGTGATGCTACTCCTGGGAGGGGGAGCATCGGCGTTTGCGCTTTCTTTAGAGGCATTGATCGCTCCTGAACAGGCGGCAGTGCTGATCGCCGGGGGGACCCTGGGGCAGGTACAATTCAAGACCCTCGCGCCCGCGCTCCTCCCCCGGTATGACTTGGTGCAGCAGCTCCTGGAGGCGTGTATCGCGGAGGTGGAGCCGAGCCTTTTGGTGGAAAGCCTGCACCGGTATAAAAAGCCCCCGGGCGCGGCGTTTCCCCACTGGAGCGCCGAGGAGCGGAGGGCGCTGTTCAACGAAACCATTGCCTTGAGTACCCTGGCGGGACTCCGCTACTATTCCGCCAGCCGTAAAACCATGCGGGTTTTCTATGAAACTTCCCAGGTGATTGACGGACCTGACACCAAGAAGCCTGTGGCGGATCCTTTTTATGCGGAACCCCCGCAGGAACTGGCGCTCTATGCCCGTCAAAAGGACCTGACCTTTGGAGATAATATATATCACTATGTGTACCATACCCGGGAAGATGCCCTGCTGTTTGTGCAGCAGAACCTCACCCCCTTACTGGCGGGGATAATTCCTGCCATAGGCAGACATAAGCTGCGCTCAGTGGTTGCGGTCATAGATGCGGAAGATGGTCTGTTGATTTATGTGGCATCCATAGCAAAGGCCGTTTCCCTTCCCGGCATAAATCAGCGGGTGGGCCAATCCTTTACCACCAGAACCGACGCGCTCATGGGCTGGTTTACCGAGCGGGCGGATGCGGCGTTTAAGCGACTTATTCCTGAGTAATCGGAAGAAAGGACGTTACCCCAAGAATCCGGGGACCAAAATAGCGGTCCCTCAAGGAGGAAATGATAACCCCGGTCTTGGGGCCTAAGGAAACCGCATGGATAACCGAATCCGTATCCAGCAGAATGGCCACATGGTTGATATCCCCCCCCTTAGACGCAAAGACCACAATATCCCCCACCTGAGCATCGTCTCTATGGACCACCTGCCCGGAGGCCCATATTTTTTTTGAGGTTCGGGGAAGCTCGATCCCGGCGGCGGTTCGGTATACATACCGGACAAATCCAGAACAATCAAATGCCTTGGGAGATTCAGCGCCGTATTTATAGGCAACGCCCTGATACTGCTTGGCGATCTCGATGATGGTTTGCCGCAGGGTATCATCGGCAACCATAAAACTAGATACCAGGAAAAAATCGCATACCAACAATACCGTTATAAGGCATTTTTTCATATAGACCATCCTTTATGTCGCAACCTACGATTGGTTTTTTAAAAGAAGTATACCGGATCCGAGGGGAATAGTGCTATCCGTCAGCCGGCGCATATAAAACAAAAGAGTCCGCGAATGACGCGAATTAACGCGAATTATGGAATGACCACCGTGCTTAATCCGTGTAATTCGTGGACAAAAATTTTTATGTGTGCTGACCTGCATCGGAGGGCTACAAAAAACGGCAAAGCCCTTATGATGGAGTTTATCCCTAACATCATCAACAAGGAGTAGTGGCGGAAATCTATCAGAGGCTCAAAAGGGGGGCGGGGGATCCAGGTCCTCCGGGTTTCTGAGCTTGGTTCAGGATACCCGCAGTGGCCTGGTGGATCTCAGGGTTGTATACCGGTATCCTGATGAGCAAAAAAGGGCTGTTGGTTTTATGGGGTTCTTGTAGTACCATTAAAAAAATGGGTAAAGAAACTGAATTTTCATCTGGTATAAGGGGCGTAACATGCGATTGAACAATCAGGAATTGGGGAATCCTTCCCCATGGGAACAAGCGGGTATCGAGCTGCCGTATTTCGATAGGAACGCCATGATTGAGGCCACCAAGCAGGCCCCTGCATGGGTGCATTTTGGGGCGGGGAATATATTCCGGGCGTTCCTGGCCGCGCTGCAGCAGGACCTCTTGGATACGGGTATGACCAAGACCGGCATCATCGTGGCCGCAGGGTATGATGGAGAGATCATCGACCTGGCATACCGGCCCTACGACAATTTAAGCCTGGCCGTTACCCTCAAGGCGGATGGGAGCATCCGCAAACGGGTCATTGCCAGCATCGCCGAAGCCCTGCGGATGGACCGGCAAGAGGATTTTACCCGGCTCAAAGCGGTTTTCCGTTCCCCGTCCTTACAGATGGTGAGCCTGACGATTACCGAGAAAGGCTACGACTTGAGCCGAGCCGGGGAGACCCTGCCTGAGGTGCAGGGGGATTTTCGTGCAGGGCCGGGGAAACCTGCAAGCTATATCGGGAGGCTGGCGGGGCTTTGTTATGAGCGGTACCTGGCGGGTAAGTTGCCCGTGGCCCTGGTCAGCATGGACAACTGTTCCCATAACGGGGACAAGCTCTTTAAGGCGGTGGAGGCTTTCGCCGTGCAATGGACCGGAGCGGGTCTGGCTGAACCGGGTTTCCTTGCCTATATCCGGGACCCCCAGCAGGTTGCCTTCCCCTGGACCATGATCGATAAGATCACCCCGCGGCCGGATGAAGGGGTTAAGAATCTGCTCCTGGAGGCTGGTTGTACGGACATGGCGGGCAAGCTTACCTCCAAGAACACCCGGGTCGCTCCTTTTGTGAATGCTGAAGAGGCGCAGTACCTGGTTATCGAGGATACCTTCCCTGCCGGGCGGCCTCGGTTGGAGCAGGCAGGGGTCTTCTTTACGGATCGGGAAACCGTGGATAAGGTGGAACGGATGAAGGTCTGTACCTGCCTCAATCCGCTCCATACGGCCCTGGCGATCTTCGGCTGTCTTTTGGGGTATACCAAGATAAGCGATGAGATGAAGAACCCGGACCTGGTCAAGCTGGTAGCAGGCATCGGGTATCAGGAAGGGCTGCCCGTGGTGGCGGATCCGGGTATTCTCTCGCCGAGGGCCTTTATTGATGAGGTATTACAGGTCCGGTTTCCCAATCCCTTCATGCCGGACACGCCTCAGCGGATCGCTACGGATTCTTCCCTCAAGATTCCCATCCGTTTTGGGGAGACCAACAAGGCATATAGTGCTCATCCTACCCTCAAGGTGCAGGACCTCCGGCTCATTCCCCTGGTATTGGCGGGGTGGATTCGGTATCTCTTGGGGGTTGATGATACCGGCGCAGCCTTCACCGTAAGCCCGGACCCCCTGTACGAGTCTCTGGCCCGGACCCTAGCTTCCTTGAAGCTGGGACAGCCGGGACCCTTCCACGAAGTTTTGGAACCCATCGTATCGGATCCGCGGATCTTCGGAGTGAACCTCTACGAAGCAGGTCTTGGGGAACGGGTGGAACAGTACTTCAGGGAACTTATGGCCGGTCCTGGCGCGGTAGCGGCTACGCTGAGGCGGCATCTGGCGGAGACCTAAAGGGGGACCACGTCGGCGGGGAGGCGCTCCACGGTCAACCAGGTAAGGAAATGGTATGCCCCCTCCCCCATCAACAGCGTATGGGGGGAGTGAGGTTTTTCAGGGATTCTTTTCGTGCCGCTTCACAAACCGCGGACCTAAGGTCCGCTTGGACCGCAGCTTCCGGTGATGTGCTCCATCTTTCCGGGTGAAGTTGCACGGTCTCCCGTGGTTTCACTAGGTCATTTCGAAAGGTTTCTCCTGTTTCCTCCTTTCGCGAGCTTTCATGTCGCAAACTGACACTCTTGCGTTACCTAAGGGTCTGCGGCGGCTATATACGCCGACTGCGGTTTTTCGTAGCCCGAGCCGCCTACTGGCGGCGTCCCCAGAGAAGTTGGGGCGCGCAAACCTTCCCATTGATATTCCGGCTGAAATTCCTCAAGGGGTTGCTCCAAAGGGATAACTCATCGATGTCATTCATATCCCCGGCAAGCAGTAATGCCTTTTCTTCTATATCGCCGCCGATAATGGCGATATAATTCGGCTCAAAAAACACTATCTGTACTGTCCAGAGGAACACAAGCGCAACAACTACCAGCGTCATAAGCGCAAAACAAAGACGCAGGACAAGGCGATTTTGAAACAGCAAAAAAATGCTAGTCCTTGTATTCAAACTTGTACCCTATACTCAAAACCGTAACAATATAATCCCGACAGTTTTGCAGATGTTCGCGCAGAGATTTTATGTGGGTGTCCACCGTGCGAAGGTCCCCGTAATACTCGTATGCCCATACCGCTTTCAATAACTGTTCCCTGCTTAACGCAATATGATTGTGAACGGCAAGATACTTCAATAAATCGAATTCTTTTGGCCGTAGGATGATTTCCTTCCCATCAATGATGTCGCAATGGGATTGCGACAGTTCCTCCAAAGCCGCATCGCCGGAGGTCGCCTCTACGCAGATAAACCAATCATTTTTCGCATAGGTTTTCACGCGGCGGCGTAAATCGGCGTCATCGTCCACAAGCAAAACCTTATGCATGGTTTTTCTCCCACTATAGTGTTTCCGGGAACTTTCCGGTTTATTTCAAATATTTTTCCAGTATTCGCTTTTTGCGTTCCGGCGCACTATCCATAAGGGCCTGGGCTTCGGCAATTTTTGATTCGTACCCTTCGATTTCCGCAACAATCTTTTTCTGTTCGGAAAGAGGTGGAACGAGAATATGTATTTGTTTTATAGTTTTCAACGATAATTCTATTTGTCCGCTTGATCCGGTTGCCATTTTTTCTATTGTTTCAAAACCAATGCGGGCCAATGAATATAATGCGAATTTTGATATGATTTTTTCGTTTGGTCTAAAAATAGTAATATGGCTATCCGCGACAAAATCGCCCTCTAAATCAAACATCGTTATTCTTCCTGCTGTTCCTACGCCCGTTGAGTTAATCAATATATCGCCTTTTTGTAATTTTCTTTCGTCGAGAACAAAATCACCTGCCGCAAAATATTTTTCCGAAAAATCAAATTGCATATAACCTCTTGCTTGTCCTGATTTTATTACTTGAATATTTGAATTTCCGTATTTGGGCGATTTTCCTCTTTTTAACAAATTGCATAACTCACTCACCTTCATCCATTTTATGGGGGGGGGGGGGGGGGGGATTTAACTTAAAGGTTTTCAAATATTTTTGCAATCTTTTTTTTGTATTCTTCAATGCTCATTCGGGAAGTGTTATATTCAGCATCCACTTTTTCACACTCGGCTACGATTTGTTCCTGGATGTCAAGCGGCGGCAGGGGGATTTTTATTTCATTTTTTAAATATACACTATTCAAACTTTTCCCAAAAACTTTTGCGCCGACATTTTCCAAATCAATCATTCTTCCACTGAAAAAACAAAAGAGATATTTATCTAAAACTTGTTTTTTGTCTTTCGGAATAAGTCCTGCAATGGCTTCATTCGTATATAAATCAACGCCTGCAATAGCCGTTTTTCCTATGTTCAATTTGAAACTCAAAAGTGTCGTGCCTTTTGGAATTAGTTTTACATTTGAATTACTGACGGCTTCGTCTGTGATTTTTTCTTTTGTGTCAGTAATGATATTTCCATTCATTTCAGCAATAGAAACCCACAAATTTTTACCTGTAAAATAATCAGTAATTCTACGCGAAGGTGTTCCGCCGATAAGAATTTCACATATTCCGTCTTCACCGCCCAACTTCACCAGCGGGTACTTACTCGCAATTTCCATTTTCTTTTCAGACGTTGTTTTCAATGCCTTATCAAAAGCCGCACGGTTAAAATCAATCATGTCAACCAAACGGGTAAGGCTTACCAAGTCTTTTAAATTTTCAGGAATGTCCGGAGTAACACCGGAAAAATTGCCGCGGATAATGACGTTTATTTTTGTTTCATCGTCTAAATCATGAGGATTAAACAACGGCGTTTTTATTTGGTTTATGCCTTTGTCTGCTGAAATTGCATTCTTGTTATTGACCACGTTTGCCCCGATATATTTAATACCTTCACTACCCTTTGCCGCGCTCCATTCATAGCCTAAAAAAGTTTTCAGTTCTTTGCTGTCCGCCGGGCTTTTTACAATAACCACTGGATGCGGGTTACTCGCGGCAAGCATATAAAAATAAAGTTTTTCACCTTCAATGTCTTGAAGATACGCTATCCATGCCTTTTGATATTCCGTTTCCTTATCATCCTCTGAGTATTTTTCGGTAATTTTCTTTTTTGTAATTGCTTTGAATTTTACGCTCTGCTCAAAATCCTTGCGGTATTCTTTGAAAATATCCATTTGCAAAAGATTTTCATTCGGTTTTCCTTTAAGCAATGTTTTATAATCCGTATAGTCAACAGAAATATGGGCGCAGTAATCCCGCAGCAACTGCTTGTCGCAAAAGGTGGCATCTGCTGAAAAATCCCCTGAAAACCACGCCTCTACACGGTTTTTGTAATGCTCCGCAAGGGCAGGATGGCTGTTTTTTCTTCTTAGGAAAAGTGCCGCCGTATTTGTTCCGGTCTTGCCAAAAGTGCCGCTACCGAATTCGGCAATCGCCGCAATATCAAAATGTTTCAACAGAATTTCCCGCATTTTTATATAGATGTTTCCATTACTCAAGATGGAAGAGGGTAGAATAACAGCCGCTACACCGCCGCCCTGTAATAACTGTTTTGCCCGTTCCACAAAAAATGTTTCGATTGAATTATTGGAATGTATATCGCTTACGGTCTTCGCCAGTTCAAATCGGCTGCGGCTGCTCTCATCCAAGGTGCTTAAAAAACCTTTTACGCTATAAGGCGGATTGGAAACAAGAATACTATATGCACCTTCTTTTATCTTGCGGTTTTTTGCCAGTGCGTCGCCGTATATTATCTGTATATCATCCTGCCCGTACATAAACGCCGACACTTTCGCCACCTTGGAAAGCCGGTATTCTTTTTCAATGCCGGTAATTTTTGCGTAGTATTCTTTTATTTTCCGCGGATCAAAAATGGTTATTTTTATGTTTTCTTTGACGTAGGATTTTTTTATAAACGGTACAATCTGGTTGGCATATTCATTGAGGAAATGCCCCGCCCCGCAGGCATAATCAATAACCCGGGGGATTTCAGGACTACCGCAAATTATTTTTTCCAACGGTAAAGAAGAAACAAGAAACTTAACAATCGGCATCGGCGTAAAAAACTGTCCTTCGCTCTGTTTTACGCCCTTATCAAGAAAACCCTCGAACAAATCGCCTAAGAACTGATTTTGCGTTTCGGTTTGCAGCTTAATGTCCTGAAGCATCTGTACGATTTTTAACAGCACTTCGGCATTTTGTTTGAAAAGATTTTCATTATGCACGTCAATAAACGCAAAGTCGTTATTGGTGTAATACTTGAGCTGGTCGAAATAGTCTAAAATGGTTTCCCGTGTAGCATCCGGCTTGTTTTTGAAAAGCCGGAACGCGTCATCTATTTGCTGCTTGTCAATATAAGTAACATCCTCGTTCAAAAACTTTTCCATGCCGATTTTGTAATGTTTTTGAAGCCTGTCAATCAAACTTTTTACATCGTCGTAAGCTGCCCCTTTCCAATAAAAAGCAAGTTCTTCTTTGTTGGTATTTTCATCAACAATCTTCGCCAAAAACAGGTTTACCAGTTTATCAAAGGCGTTTTCATGTCCTGAAACATTATGCTGCCGTAAAATCGTGGCGAATTCGTGATATTTCTTTTGAATACTATCACTGTCAATTTCTTTAAGATCCGCAGCAGAATACTTTGTTTTTCCTATCCTGTAAGCTGCAATATCACTTTCAAAAAGCCCCCTGGTGGAAAAGTCTTTTTGATAAGTTTCTACCCATGCTTTATAAACCTTTTTAACCGTATCGGCGTTTTTGAAACTTGGCACTTCTCTCTTGCCGAAACTTTTTAGATATTCCTCATTGTCCCGTACCGCAATCAGGCGGTAATCAAATGTAACTTCATCATTAACAAAATCAGAAGCGTATAACGCCACAAACTGCGTACTTTTTTCCTGCTGGAAATAACTAAAAAGCTGTCCGCCATCTTCAAGCGTGTCTTTCCAGGCATCTTCAAATTCTTTACCGGCGGTCTTGCATTCGATAATTAAAAGAGAATTGCCGTCATTGTCTTTCACCCAAATATCGGCGCGCCCGCCGCTTGCGCCATGTCCTAATTTCCATTTTGGCTCCAGTTCAATATGTTTTGGGCTATATCCTTTTTCAAAAAGCCGACAAACACATTCAAAAACAACAAAGTTTTCATCAGCGCTAAAATTACATGTCTGCCGCTCATTTACTTTCAAGCCGGCGTTTTCGGGATACCATATTCCGGTTTTATCAAAATCAATGCTGAGCGCTACATCGCCCAAATGGGGAAATTTCTTTGTGAACACATTGCCGCTTTCAAAAAATCCAAGTTTTAAAAGCGCCACTTTGATATTATTTTGATTAATCATAGCAACGGTATAGTATCACAAATGATAGACAATGAAAAGTACATAATGGCCGATAGAGCGTGTCGCCCAATACACCGGTTATGTATCCCGAGTCGAATTAATCCCTCTCTGAATCCCAATAATCCCCCTCCGATCCGAATTAACTCCGAATTAACGCGCCTTTAAGCCAAATTACCGGGGCTCTGGGGGGAACTCGGTTTACTCGAAACGGAACCGTCCGGGTACGCTACCGAAGGCCGCCAATTCGAGGTGTGGCGGGACAGGTTGGGGTAAAACCGATGGTTTTTTCGGACATAATGGCTCCTTGTAAGGGTCATTTTATGTGAAAAACCACGAAGTTACAAGGTGGGCGGGGCGTTGCGGGGCAGAGCCCCGCAGAGGGGGTAGCGTAAGCCCGCAGGGCTGGAGCGAGGGGGAGACTGGGCGCCCTGGCGCCTCCCCCTTTTTCAAAATTAACATTTTATTAACAATTTCTTAACATCCTGCAACATTTATCTCTGATAGTTACATTATGAATATTATAGATAGCGCCCCCGGAGGGCGGCTTGCTGTTTTCAAAATTACCGCGGGGGTCTTTTTGATAAGCGCCGCGGCTTTTCACGCGGCGGCGGATGAGTACGACCTGTCCGCTTATCTCCTCAAAGTCCAGCGGAACAATACCGACATTGCCCTTGCCTACCGGGAACTCCGGTTTTCACGGGAAACGGTGAACCAGGCCCGCGCCCCCCTCCTGCCGGGCAT
>JAISPY010000057.1 GCA_031274565.1 Treponema sp. | reverse complement strand
GTGAAGTGGACGGTGAAGCCCTTCTCCGCTCCTGTTTCCAATTTTTTAACCCTCTATATGCCGGATTGGAGGAATCGAAAGGAAATTCTCGATAATGAGATGGTGAGGGGGCTTTAATTCCCGCCCCCAGTGTATATGAGCGCCTGCCGCCTATAAACCGGAAAAGAAATGAACCACGACGTAACACAACGTTTCACGACGTTTTTGCTTAGTATTCTTTTCCTCTTACGTCGTGTTACGTCGTGCGACGTCGTGGTTATACAATTCCAAATACTTTTACGATGTTAGTTGGTCATTCATAATACCACCCGCTTAAACCCGTCTTTAAAACTTTTTACATTGAAGTTAAAGAGGAACCCCAATGAAATTCCTGATAATCGCATATAGTTCAGTAATTGTGCCAGATGTATTGCATTAAATTCCTGCACGGATTTATTTTCAATAATGAGTTTGTCCCGTTCAACAAGGATATCCAACCGATAACCACAATCAATCGTTACACCCTTATACATTAAGGGGAGCGGTTTTTCAGATTCGACATAAAGGCCGGAATTTTGGAGTTCATACATCAGGCACATCTGATATGCCTTTTCTAAAAGTCCTGGGCCAAGTTCCGAATGTACTATAAACGCACAATCCAAAACTTTTGCCGCAATACGTTCCTGCTCCTTGCTCACCATTTTATCCTCCTTACCATGCGCTCGGAAAATGAACCACGACGTAACACAAGGTTCCGCGACGTTTTTGCTTAGTATTCTTTTCCTCTTACGTCGCGTTACTTCGTGCGACGTCGTGGTTTTTATTCTTTTCCCTTATTCACCTTAGCGGTTACTATCGTTCTCCCCCTGCTTCCGCTTCAGATCCGCAAGCGCCTCAAGCCCGAAAATGTCCTTGGCTTCCAGGTTCTCGGTGATGGAATTGGGGACCAGCATCATGGAGTTGCCCGCTTTAAGCCCTTCGTTCAATATAGAGAGGATCTTGAGCTTGAGAGCAGGCTCGTTCTTGGCGTAAATCCCCACCGCATCCTCAAGCTTTCGGGCGATTTCGATCTCCGCTTCCGCCAGGAGGATCCGGCCCTTCTTCTCCCGTTCCGCCCGGGCAAGCTGGGACAGGGAATCCTGCAGGGCTTCGGGGATCTGTACATCGGTGATCTCGATGTACTGTACCGTAATGCCCCACTCGGTGGTTTGCCTATCCACCTCCACCTGGATCTGCTTTTCGATGAGGTCTCCCCGTTCAAGAAAGGTGGAGAGATCATTACTGGAGACCGCGCTGCGCAGCGCGGCCATGGAAGCCAAGGCCACCGCTTCCTCATAGTGTTCGACCTCCAGGGCTGCCTTCTGGGGATCCCAGACCAGCCAAAAGGCGAAGGCGTCCACACTTACCGTTACCGAATCCCGGGTGAGGGTTTCCTGTGCGGAAAAGTCCGTTACCCGTATGCGGATGTCGATGATGTGGGAGATTCTATCAATTATAGGCACGAGCACGATGATTCCCGGGCCTTGCACCCTATGGAAACGTCCCAGCCTGAGTACCACCGCCCGTTCCCATTCTTCGATCTTCCGCACCGCTGAGATGCCGAGCACCAGAAGCGCAGCCAGCAGGGAGCAGGCGCTCAAGTACCGCGCTCCTGCGACGCCCAGGATTTCCACCTCCTCCCTGAAGCCGGCGATAATGCCCCCCAGCGCAAGCACCAGGAGTAGCAGCTTGTAGCCGGTACCATCCCGCTCCTGCCGGGACGAAGCGCGGGTTTCTCGGTTTTTTATTTTTTTCAGCACGGACTTTTCAGCGTCCCGTTGTTTCAGGCTCATCATATCCTCCTTGCATCACCAGCTTTTATCGTAAGCCTCAATATAGGTTATCAGTTCTTGTTTTCCCACGCCCAGATTTTTCATTTCTTGGATGAACCGTCCCAGGAGCTCCTCGATTTTCCGCTTCCTTGGATCCTCTGCCGGATCCTCCGCCCCCCCCCCCCGGAGGGGCTTCTGGTCGGATATATAGGTGCCGCTCCCCACCTGGGTGGAGACGATTCCCCGGATCTCCAACTCCCCATAGGCTTTGGCAATGGTATTGGGGTTGATCTTCAAGGTCACCGCTAATGAACGAATAGTAGGCAGCCGATCTCCGGTCTGTATCCTGCCGGATAGTATGGCGTATTCTATCTGCTGGATGATCTGGCGGTAGACCGGTACTCCGCTCGCGGCGTCGAGGGAAAAGTGGATCGTTCCTTGGGCATTTGTACTATTCATCTAGTACAATACTAATTAAACTAATACCCTTAGTCAATCATTTTTTGTATTTTTGCATGTTTGTATAGGACAAGCCCGTTGGCCCCTCCGTTATAGGAAGCGGCGGAGGTGTTCCTCCCGGAACCGGTCCCCGCAGATTAGGGCAATGCTGATTAACTTGACGCTAATCAGCATTGCCC
This sequence comes from Treponema sp., assembly GCA_031274565.1. GTDB lineage: Bacteria > Spirochaetota > Spirochaetia > Treponematales > Breznakiellaceae > JAIRLU01. The sequence continues at coordinate 11,437 of JAISPY010000057.1, read as the reverse complement.
TATTGTTTTTCTCGTTTTCCTGCGGAAAACTGCGAAAAACCACATTAAAGTACGCACTGATTTATTCTCGATTGAATAAATCAGTGTTTCCTTAGGTTTTGGCGCTTTGCAGTAGGAGCAGACCGATGATTACGAAGACGCCCACTGGAAACCAGGCGCCCAAAAGGGGGGGGATATACCCGAGCCGGGCCATCATCATACTGATCATCTCCATTACATAAAAAACCACCGCCACCCCAAGGCTGGAAATGAGGCTCATGAGGAGGATGTTCTTCTTGAATCGTCCCCCCATGGAGATAGACAGGATCATCACCACAAAAGACACCGAGGCAAAGGAATACCGGTGATAATAGTCCGCCTGGGCCTTAATATAGGGAAGCCCCGCGGCCTTGAGATCCTCCACCATCAAGGCCGCTTCCCGGGCGGGCAGATCCTCCGCCTGCATGGAGTTCCGGCGGAAGGTGTCAGGATGCTCCCGGTATATATCCGTGTCAGGGAGGGACGTGGCCCGTAACAAGCCCTCCTCCCAGGCGTAGATGAGGGCATTGGAAAGGGCCCAATGGGTCCCGGTCCAGGAAGCCTGGGGCGCCCGAACCAGAGAGAGGAAGGTCCCGGTTTCGGCTTGTTCGATGATGCTGAGGCCGTTTAAGACCTTGGCCGGGGCGTCGTAGTAATCCACCGCATAAATAAGCCGGCCGTTTTTGGCCTTGATCACGATGTCGGAATTATTCTCCGTCCGGTTCTGGTGCAGCAGGGTTCGGGCGAGATCGTTCTTTATCTTGAAGGTGGGAATGACCACCTTATCCTCAAAATGAAAGGAAAGCAAGGAAACCACGAGGCCGATGCCGAGCAGGGGAAGGGTAAACCGGCTGAAGGGGATCCCGGAGGCGAAAATTGCGGTAAGCTCATTCCGACCATAGAGGTCTCCCAAGGTATAGGCCGCCGCAAAAAGCAGGGATATGGGGAGGGCAAAGGAACAGCTTTTCGGCAGATAATAGCCGCATACGGTGAGGATCTGCTTCAAGGGGACCTCATAATTGAGATAGCGCCAGAGGTTCATAAAGAGATCGATCAGGGAGAGGAGCAGGACAAACATGGAGATGGCCACTAAAAAGATCGGGAGGAACTGCTTAACCAAATACCGGTCCAGGATCATGCGCGCAAGCCCCTGCCGGTTATTTTCGGATCCGCAGTATAGCCATGCAGATGCCCAGCGAGACCGCTAAGATATTCGGCAGCCACATAGACCAGAAGGGCGGATACCCCAGGCGCAAGCCCATGGTTTGTCCCCCAAACAACAAGGCCCAATAGATCACCGCGATGATAAGCCCAAAGATGAATCCCACGGTTTGGCCGCTCTTTTTCGCCAAAAGTCCCAGGGGAACCGCCAGGAACACCAGGGACAGGGCGCCAAAGGGGATGGAAAATTTCTTATAATACTCAACCCGGTAGATATGGAGACTCCGGTCTTTCTTAAGCGCCTCTGCGGTCTGGGTCTCCTTCACCAGGGCGGAAAAGTTCGCGGCCCGGCGGTTCCAGGTTTCGTGCATCGGCCCCTTACGGAGGCTGTCTTCCAAGGCCAGGGCCTGCACCAAGACCTGGTTGTACCGCTCATCCAGCCGCTCCTGGAGGTTCACCTCTTTATGCTTAATCTCACGGCCTACATCGGTAGAACTCATCTGTCCGGGACCAATGGAGGAGACCGCCTGGATCATGTCCTCCTGGGGTACCCAATAGCGCAGGAATCCGCTTGAGGCATAGTCGTAGTCTGTACGGCGCTGTTCCTTGGAGGACTGCACAAAGGCTTCCGAGAGGTCAAGACTCAAGCCCTCTTTGCCCGCGTCTTTGAGTTCCGCCTCTTTCGCCATGATGAGCCTCCGTTCCCCATCGCTGGTCCTATCCAGAATGAACACATCCGTAATGGAATTCCCGTTTACCTCCCCGGTAACGATCACCGTATTCTTGAACCGCTTCACCGAATTGGCCCCCAGTTCCAGCGCGGGAGTGGAGGTGAGGATCCGCCGGTAGAGTCGGTAATACTGGACGGTTCCTGCGGGGAGGAGGATGTCATTGGCAATCAGGGAGAGGATCGAGATCAGCAAGCCCACCACCAGAGCCGGGATAAAGATGTTACCGTAGGAAAGCCCTGCGGAGAGCATCACCAGGATCTCATTATCCGAGGTAAGCCGGCCGATGGTCATGAGGGTTCCCACCAGGGAGGCAAAGGGCGCGGACAAGGCGATAACCTGGGGAAGCGAATAGAGGACCAAGAGGGCAACCTGCTGAAAGGGCACCTTCTTGGTTAATATTTCCTGCGCCAGGAGCAGCAGTTGATTCACAAAAAAGATAAAAAAGAAGAAAAGAAAGGACACCACGAAGGAGAACAAGGCTTCGGAAACAATATACCTGAACAGGGTCCAGGATAAGGAACGGCGAGGGCTCATACTCCTGTTGATCCGAACCCTCCTGTTCCTCGCTGGCTTGCCCAAACCGCGGATGCGTACCTATCCGCAGTGGTTTCGGTAAGCGCCCCCCTGCTCACCGGGGCAATGACCAACTGGGCGATCCGGTCGCCGGACTTGACCGTGAACGGCTCGGCTCCCAGATTGATGAGGATGATAGCAAGCTCTCCCCGATAATCGGAATCAATGGTTCCCGGAGCATTGAGGACCGTAAGTCCCTGGCGCAGGGCCAAGCCTGAACGGGGCCTAATCTGGCCTTCATACCCCGGAGGAATCTCAAAGAAGAGACCCGTAGGAATCAGCGCCCGCCCTAAGGGGGCCATAGACACCGGTTCCTGGAGAAAGGCCCGAATATCCATACCTGCGGCTCCGGGAGTTTCATACCGAGGAAGCGGTATATCCGGACTTTTTTTATATACGGGTATCGTAAGCCCTGAGGGGTCCTCGGTCATGGCTGCTACCGGCGGCGGGGCCGTTCCTCCCGATGACCATGATCCCGGCGGAATTCATCGCGACGATGCTCATCCCGGCGGGGAGCCTCTTCACCGGCCGGATCAATGGCATCGATATAGGAGAGATTGAGCCGGCCCATCTTATCCACTTCCAGGAGCTTGACCGGGATTTCCTGGCCCTCTTGGATCACATCCGTAACCGCCATGATCCGCTGCCGGGAAAGCTTGGAGATATGCACCAAGCCTTCTTTGCCCGGGAGGATCTCCACAAAGGCGCCGAAGTCCATGATCCGTTTAACCGTGCCGTGGTAAATCCGTCCGGTCTCCGGGTCTGATACGATGCCTAAGACCGCGGTCTTGGCCTCTTCCGCAGCCGCAGCATTCTTCCCATAGATCGTCACGACGCCATCATTTTCAGTGTTGATGCTGACCCCGTATTGTTCACAGAGGGCTTTGACATTCTTACCCCCCGGACCGATGAGCGCGCCGATTTTATCCACCTCGATCTTGAAGGTGAGGATCTTGGGGGCATACTCACTGATATGGGCGGTGGGCTTGCTGATGGTTTCCTGCATGATCTTAAGGATATGGAGCCTGCCCCGCTTGGCCTGATCCAGGGCGTTCCGCATGATCTCAGGACTTACCCCGGCTATTTTGATATCCATCTGAAAGCCGGTGATGCCTTCTTCGGTACCGGCCACCTTGAAGTCCATGTCCCCCAGGTGATCCTCTTCACCCAGGATATCTGAGAGCACCGCATAGCGGTCTTCTGCGGTGATAAGCCCCATGGCAATACCGGCTACCGGTTTCTTCAAGGGGACCCCCGCATGGAGCAGGGAGAGGGTTCCTCCGCATACCGAGGCCATGGAGGAGGAGCCGTTGGATTCCAGGATCTCCGAAACCACCCGGACCGTATAGGGGAAGACTTCTTTGGAAGGGATCATGGGTTCCAGAGAACGCCGGGCCAGATTTCCGTGGCCTATTTCCCGACGGCCCGTACCCAAACGACCGACTTCACCCACCGAATAAGGAGGAAAATTATAGTGGAGGATGAAATGTTCCCGTTTATCCCCTTCTATGTCATCGTAGATCTGTTCGTCAAACACCGTACCCAAGGTGGTAACCACCAGGGCCTGGGTTTCGCCCCGGGTAAACAGAGCCGACCCGTGGGTTCGCTTGAGCACCCCTACCTCGCAGGTGATGTCCCGGATATCCTCGGTCCCCCGGCCGTCCACCCGCAGGCCTTTGTCCAGGATCGCGGAACGAAGGATGGTGTATTCCAGCTCTTCGAAGAGGGCATCGAAGCGTTTTTTCTGGGCCTCATCCGCAAGCTGTTCCGCATATTGGGCGGCGATGGTCGCTTTGACCTGATGGATAGCCGCATGGCGTTCTTGTTTGCCCTTGAGAAAACACGCGGTTTCCAGAGAAGAGTAGGCCAGACTGCGGATGGCCTCCTGGTTTTCAAGCTCCTGGGTGTCTTCCGTGAGGGGGAGCTTTTCCTTCCCCGCCAATCCCCGAAGCCGTTCCTGTAAAGCGCACAGTTCCCGGATCACTTCCAGGGCCTTTTCCAAGGCGCAGATCATCGTATCTTCGCTTACTTCCGCGGCGCCCCCTTCCACCATGGTGATGCCCGCCTGGGTACCGGCTACCACGATTTCAAGACTCGATTGTTCGATTTGCTCGTAGGTGGGGTTGACTATGAGTTCACCCTTCACCTGGCAGATCCGCACCGCGGCGATAGGTCCATTAAAGGGAATATCCGAGAGATGCACCGCTGCAGAGGAGGCGATGATAGCCAGGATGTCCGGAGGATTGACCTGATCTGTGGATACCGTGGTAGGCACGATCTGGATTTCCCGGCCAAACCGCTTCTCAAAGAGGGGCCGCATGGGCCGATCGATGAGCCGGGATACGAGAACTTCCTTATCCTTGGGCCGGCCCTCCCGTTTGATGAACCCCCCAGGAATCTTCCCGGCGGCATAGTATTTTTCGTTATAATCCACCGTTACCGGAACATAATCGAGTCCCTCTACCGCCTCTTCTGAACAGCAGACCGTGGCGATGACCGCTGAACCTGCATACTGGGCAAAAACCGCGCCGTTCGCCTGTTTTGCCATTCTCCCAGTTTCAAGAATCAGTTCTTTTCCCGCTATTGCATATATTACGCTTTGAACCATAATTTCCTTATTTACGGAGTCCCAGGGCCTTAATCAGCGACCGGTACCGTTCCATATCAGTGCGCTGAACGTACTTTAGCATACGCCTGCGCTTACCAACCAGAATTAAAAGACCCCGCTGGCTCGATGCGTCTTTCTTAAATTGCTTGCAATGCTCCGTGAGCTGATTTATCCGCTCAGTAAGCAGGGCAACCTGGACTTCCGACGCGCCGGTATCTTTCTCATTTTTACCGAAGGTCTGCACGCTGGAGAGCACCTTTTCCTTGTTTAGCGCCATTTTTTACACTCCTTGAGTAGCATCAAAAACTATAACCCTTATGGTGTGTTGAATTCAATACATCCTGCATGAAAGGCTGCGGTATCCCCTGGGGGGATACGGATCTTGCCATCCTCAATACCAATTTCTGCTGTTTTACCCACACCGTTCCCCCGTTCGTGGAGGACAACCCGGTACCGGCCAGGGGGAGGGATAACCCGGTATGCGGAAGCAACATCGAAAAACACCCCTTCCGCGCCGGGTACCGCGGGGATCCCCTCCAGGTCTATGACCACATTCCGGCCCAGGGCAGCCCGGGCCTGGACGAGATCCCCCGCCTGGATAGCCCTCCGGATCCTGCTTGAACTCACCGGAACCCCCGCTTCCCGCACCGGAGGAACCACCTCGGTACGGATCCCCCGCGTGGCATTCAGGGCGCTGATGAGCGCCGCATCCATATCAAGCCGGTACCCGCAGCGGAAATTACTGCCAATGACCAGATACCTGAGCTTACCCCGGCTTATCAGGGCATCTATGAATTCCCGTCCTTTTAGTCTACTGAAATTTCCTGAAAAGTCAATGAGCATGGTTTGGGCAACCCCCAGCGTTTCAAAGAGCGCCAGCTTCTGGGAAAGGCTGAGAATATCCCCGCCGTAGGTTTCAGGGGCGAGGATCCGCTTGGGATTTTGCCGAAAAGTCACCACCGTGGGGATACATCCCTGCCGGACGATCCGGGCGATGAGGGCCTGGTGTCCCTGGTGTACCCCGTCAAAGACCCCGATGGTCATAGCGGTCGGCATATCCGGAGCACGTTCGCTCCATTCCTGCCAGTCAAGGACGCGCATAGACATAGCCGTAACTCCATTGCTCTTCCGCAGTTCTGGTGATAATTCCTACCAATCCGCCATCCGTGCTGAAAACACCCACCGGACCACGTACCGCTGCGGGCAAGATCGGGGTTGCAGCCGAGACCGCATGGGTTAGGATAGGCGCCAGGGGCTTACCCTGGATCATCTGCTGGGCCGCTTCAGGAGGCACCACTAAACAGGGCAGCCCCAGGGCCGCAAGAATCGATTGGTCAATGGGCCGCAGGGATTCCCTAAGCACCTGAGCAGGATCCGCCGCATCCCCCGGATCCACGGCCTCAGCAACGGGTAGACCCCCGATCCTGGTGCGCCGCAGGGAAACCAGATGGGCCCGGGACCCCACAGCCAGGGCGATGTCTCGGGCCAGCGCACGGATATACGTGCCTTTTGAACAGTGGACCCGGATGTACGCTCGGGAGCATCCGCTCCCGTAGGGAGCTTCGTAGCAAAGGAGCTCCAGCGCATACACCGATACGGACCGCTTCGGGGGAACCACCGGTGTACCGCTGCGGGCAAGCTGGGAGGCGCGGGATCCCTGCACATGGATCGCGGAATATGCGGGGGGCGCCTGGAGTATAGCCCCCCGGAACTGGGGAAGCGCCGCTTCCAGGGCTTCCCGAGAGGGGATTTCCCCATACGCTACGACCGCGCCTTCAGGGTCCAGGGTATCGGTCTCCACGCCGAAACCGATAGTTCCCTCATACTGTTTATCGCTCCCGGAAAACCAGGAAGCGAGCTTTACCGCCCTACCCACCAGTACCAAAAGCAGCCCTGAGGCGAATTTGTCCAAGGTACCGGTGTGCCCCACCTTACCAGTGGCAAAGGCCTGTTTTACCCTCCCCAGGGCTTCAAAAGAGGTGATCCCGGGCTTTTTATCGAGCAACAGGCAGCCGGCGATCTCAGGGGTCCCCACGGTTCAGGTCCTCGATCCACCGGATCAACGCAGTTCTATATTCTGACATGTGGCGCTAGTATAGCACCGGCGGGAAAAATATATAAGGGGGCCTACATGGTTGATCCGCACCCGAAGCTCAGGTAGAGGCATCTATGAAAACAAAAGTATCTTATCCTTTGGAGGTGTTTCCCTTGATAAAGAACTTATCCTCAGGCTTCATTTTCCGATATACAGAACCCTGCGGATATGCTATACTATCTTTTAGGCGCGAGAACAAGGGTTTCCCGAGCCGGAAACGAAGATGCAATAAAGAAAAGAGAATCCGCGGTTTTGCGGGTTATACTGAAGGGGAAAGCGAGGTTTTAGTATGGTCATTCTAACACTGAATTGCGGATCATCCTCCGCCAAGTATCAGGTGTACGACTGGGAGGCTAAGGACATCCTGGCCGTAGGGGTCGTGGAGAAGGTTACCTTTGCCGGTTCTTTTATCGGTCATAAAGCTAAAGGTAAGGAAGAGTATACGGTCCAGCATGACTGCCCTACCCATACGGAGGCGGTGAATCTCATCATCAAGACCCTTACGGATCCGAAATACGGGGTCATCAAGGATATGAGCGTCATCAAAGCCGTAGGACACCGGGTACTCCACGGGGGAGATAAATTTACCAAGTCGGTTATTGTGGATGATGCGGCGATGGAGGCGTTCAACGCGGTCAAAGATCTAGGACCCCTCCATAATCCTGCCAATATCATGGGTATTGAGGCAGCCAAGAAGGTGCTTCCCGATGTGCCCCACTGCGCGGTGATGGATACTGCCTGGCATCAGACCATGCCCCCTGAATCCTTCCTCTATGCCATGCCCTATGAATGGTACGAGCAGTATGCGGTCCGCCGCTATGGGTTTCACGGGACTTCTTTCCTTTATACCGCAAAGCGCGCCGCAGTGCTGCTGGGCAAGGACCCGTTCAAGACGAACGTCATCATTGCCCACTTGGGGAACGGTTCTTCCATAAATGCGGTCAAGGACGGCTGTTCTTTTGATACATCCATGGGCATTACCCCCCTGGAGGGTCTGGTCATGGGAACCCGTGCAGGGGATGCGGACCTGGCCGCGCCCTTCTATGTGATGCGGAAGACCGGTATGAGCCCCGCGGAAATGGAAGCCGCCTTGAACAAGAAGTCCGGGCTTTTGGGCATCACCGGCCAATATGCGGACCGGCGGGACATCCAGGCCGCAGCGCTGCAAGGGGATACCCGGGCCCGCCTCGCCCAGGATATGGAAGCCTACCGGGTAAAGAAATACATCGGCGCTTATAAGGCGATCCTGGGTCGGGTGGATGCCCTGGTCTTTACCGCAGGGGTGGGGGAATTCGCCACCTTCATGCGGAAGAAGATCCTCCACGGGCTTGAAGGCATCGGCATCGTCTACGATCCCCAGAAGAACGAGCTTTCCCATACCCGAAACGTCGAGACCCGGATTTCCTCGGATACCTCTCCCATACCGGTATTCGTCATTCCCACGGACGAGGAATTGGTTATGACCGAAGATGCGTACGCTTTGATGCAGGGAACCTACGACGTCCATACCAAGTTTACCTATTCTTTCCAGAGCAAGGACTATGTAAACCAGGGAAGGGCTGCGGGTCTCAAGGAAGAATTGGCAAAGCATCCTGAACTCAAGGCGATTATTGCCGAGTAGTAAGCGCCGTAACAGGAAGGGCTTTCATTTTTTTCGACAGGATAAACGCATAACCATAATGCAGGGGCCTTGAGCCCTTTGCATGGTTTTTGTTTTTTTCCGAATGGGCTGTAGACCACATGAACGGTTTGTTCATCCTGAAGCGTCCCAGCGGATGGTACGGCGATACAGCCTGTTTTTTTGAAAGCGCTTCTTGACGAAACCGAGGGACCTATGATAGAGTGTTAAAAAGAGTTGCAGGTCTTGGGCGCTTAGCTCAGCTGGTTAGAGCGTCACGTTTACACCGTGGATGTCGGAGGTTCGAATCCCCCAGCGCCTATTTCTTGAGTACTGCTTGTAAGGCAGGTGTCGCGGTTGAGTTGTTCGATCCGTTGCCCCATAAAAAATTACGCATTGACGGCTCATCGGTCGGGGAAAGGGTATTTTTTGCGCTTAGTTCCTTAGCAGTAAGACTATATATAAGGCAAATCATCGGACATGACGCTATGGGGAGCCAGTTCAACCATGATAAGGAGGTATCCATACTTACCGGTCAATTAAAAACCATACTCTGTTATGGTGATTCTAACACCTGGGGTTATAATCCTCATACAGGGAGTCGCTATGATCACCTGACTCGCTGGCCTATGGCGCTGAATCGCTTACTCAACCAGGGCTGTCCTGAGGATGCCCCTGCTTTTTGGGTGGTTGAGGAAGGACAGAATGGCCGGACCAGTTGCCGGGAAGATCCCGTAGAGGGGGATCGGAACGGACTGCGCCAGCTCATCCCCATTCTGGAAAGCCATAAGCCGTTGGATATGGTGGTGGTGCTGCTGGGAACCAATGACCTGAAGCCCCGGTTTAGTCCGCTTCCCTACGACATAGCCCGCGGGGTACAGCGGGTGGTAACGGCTATTCAGGACTCCCGTACCGGCCCCAATGAGCAGCCTCCCCAGGTACTGATGATTTGTCCGCCTCCCACGGTAGATGTCCCGGGGTTTAAGCATATCTTTGGGGACTCGGTAGCGCTATCGAAGCAGCTTGCGCCCTTGTACCGGGAACGTGCCCGGGAGAGCGGTGTGGCTTTTCTTGATGCAGGTACGGTGATCCAAACCAGCAGGGCTGACGGTATTCACCTTGAGCCTGAAGCACACCGGAAACTAGCGGAAGCAGTGGCGGAGATCGTAACCAAGGCATTAATAGCCGCAGGTTAAGGATCGCGGGGAAGCTATATGATGAGCGGGCCGTTCCTGGGGAACAAGCCGTACTTTTGGGGGCCTACGGCTCGGGATACACCAATAGAACCCATGCGGTGGCCGAGACCTCCAGGTCCTGCAAATGGTTCTATGGGTGTATCCCGTCTCAGGTCATTCCCCGCTTCCTGTTTCTCTTGAGGGGGATACAATCATATAATGAAGGTTATGGTTTCTCGATCTGGGATTTGGTTATGGGCGCTCGTTTTGGTCTTGCTGGGGGCTTGTTCTTCAGCACCTAAACGGCCGGCAGCGGTGTTCACACTCAAGAACATGGCCGAAACCCAGTTGGAACTGGTACATAAAGAGACCGATCAGGGGAACTATGAGCAGGCTCTCAAGCTCCTGGAGGAAGCCCGCAGGCTCGTGGTCAGTACGGATGATCCGGAACTGCTCATTCGGGAGGGGATTGCCCGGGGGAATATCTGCTACTCCCTGGGCCGTATCGGGGAGGCTGAGACCGCTTGGAACAGCGCCTTAGCCGAAGCAGAATTGGCCGGGGAAGCGGAGCTGGCCGCAATAGTGCGCCTGTATCAGGCCCGGGGTATGCTTTTAACGGACGGCGCTACGGCGGATGCGGTTAAGACCCAGGTACATGCCGCGCTGTCCCGTATCAAAACCGATAGGCTCTCCATTGCCTTGGGCTGGCTCCTCCTTGGTCTCGCTGAAAAGGAGCAGCGCCGCTGGGCTGAAGCGGAAGCGGCTATGCGGAACGCCCTGGCTATCCATGAGAAGGATAACTACCTGGAACAGACCGCCTATGACTGGTTTCTTATCGCCTCGGTCCGCTCCGTAGCAGGGCAGTATGCTGCAGCTTTGGAGGCCCTGGAAAAGGCCATCGGGTTTGACCGTCGGGCGGAAAACAGCTACGGTCTCGGTACGGATTACCGCGCCCAGGGGGATGTGTATACGAAGCAGGGTAAACCTGCTGAGGCTGAGGCTGCATACCGCCGTTCTGCGGCTATTTTCAGAGCCATATTCAGGGAACCAGAAGCGAAAACCGTTGAAGCGCGGCTTCTCCGATGAAATAAAGTATCCCCGAAGCAGAGCTTCCAGGTAGGTGGTGATCCAGAAAGTATGATGAGCTCGTTAAACGAAGCCATAATTGATATAAAAGAACGCCATGTCAAATGCCTTCCAGTGGTAACGCAGCTTCTTTGAGAAACAGCAGGTACGGCGAAACGCCCTTCTTATCCGATGCCGTAACCGGCAGTTATTCCCTTCTATGCCTACCGTATGCTCCTTACCGACCTCATGGCAGTCTTCGGCGAATGCGGCCAGGAAGCTATTCCAGTTGTCAGTCGCTATCCGGTCATAGGTTATTCCCAGCCGTTTTATCCGCTTTTTCAGTTTCAATGCTGTTTTCAGGTCCCGTTTCCCCCACACAAATGCCACTAT
>JAISPY010000029.1 GCA_031274565.1 Treponema sp. | reverse complement strand
CATCGCTGATTTTGCAAGAAAGCCTGCCTATGCCACGGGAAAAATCGTAGAATTGCCATCACTTTAGGAATAGGTACGGTATGAACGGTTTAGTTTTTTGTAAAAGTAAAATTGCTGATGGGGCAGTGCGACCGCTTGCGTTCGGGGGTGCTTCATAGTATTATCGTAGTAGCAAAAACAAAGGAAGTACTATGAGCAGCCATGAGGCGCCTGCGACCGATGAGTGCGGAGCCGTCAATCGAGCGCAGATTGAACATCGGGCTACCTGGATGGCCCTTATCTATGAAGAACTCGTACATGCGGGCATTGAGGCGGAACCTATCATACGGCGGGCTATCAAACGATGCGGCCATATCCAGGGAGAGCGGCTCAAGGCGCGCTGCGGAGATCCCCAAGACTGCCGGGATTTCAGCAGGGTCTTTTTACCGGATATCAGTATTACCACCTTTGCCATGGACCCGATCAGTACAGATACGGACCATCTCCATGTGGATTTTCATTATTGCCCGCTGCTTACGGCTTGGCAAAAATTGGGTTTGTCTGAGGAAACCTGCGCACTACTCTGTGATATGGCCATGGACGGCGACCGGGGCATTGCGGAAGTACTGGGGCTTAGGTTGGAACTCCCCGAAACTATTGCCCGGGGATGTCCTGCCTGTACCCTCCGGTTCCGCCGTTAGCAGTTTGTTACGCTTCGCGCATAAAACCTTAAAAAACCGCCGATCAGGCGGTTTTTTACCTTTCAAACTGCGTAAGGAGTCCATTTATCGTGGTTTTTATGGCATTTTTCAAGGAAAAAGGCCATAAAAACCTACAAGTGCAACAGGCTCCTCGGTATCCTTGACGCCGGACGAAACCGAGGACTATGCTTAAACCAGTGACAGTAATCCCCGGTCGGTCTCGTTTGTTCTTGTTTCCCCTTTTTGTTCTTGTTTCCTGTTGCTGGTATGCTGGTATGGTAGGGGCGGAGGAACATTCCGCCCGGTCCATCACTGCCCAGGAAGCCCTCCGTAAGTATACCCTAATGAGCATCCTGAGCGAACGGCAGATTCCTTTTGAAGAACGGCCGCTCTTTGCCAACTATGGAGGATTCGGTTCCTCCGTGCATGTGGTCTTACCGAGTTCCGCTTCTGAGTCCGAAATGCAGGAAACCCTGGTCCTGGGGATACCCTTGTCCGGTCATACCGGAAATCCTCCGGGCGAACTTCCCTTCGGGGTTAAGCTGGGGATTGCGTTTATCGAACACATCCGTAGTCGCGGTTCTGCCATACCGATTCGGGTCGCGTTTCTTGGGGATGAACGCTCATCACTACCGCCGGATCAGCGGAGCCTATCCCATGCGGGTTTGCAGGATCTGACGGCTGCGGTGGATACCCCTGAAAACACCCTGTTAGTATACCTGGATATGGATGAGGCTCCCCAATCCCTGGTCATCCATCACGGAGACGGGAAGCGTATCGCGACCCTCAATGTGCTGGAATCCCTGACCAAGGCATGCGATTCCCAGGATATCCCCTATACCCTGACGGTCAACTTTAATGAACTCTACAAACTGGATCTGGTGACCGGTCCTTCGGTGCTCCGCGCTGCCCTGGATCGGGACCTGCATGCCCTCTACCTAGGCGGTTCATCCCCAGAGGAGCCGCGCATCAGAGGGTCCTTGAAAAGCGATACTGATGCCGCTCTTTCAGAAAAAACCCTTGTCGCAGTACTGGCCGAGTATGCGGATACGCTGCGCCTCGTAACGGGAAACCTGGACTATCATTATCTCATTATCCAGTGCTTAGGGAACTTCTTTTTTATCTCAGAACCCCTCACCATGCTCATCCTCATGCTGCTTATCGGAGCCTTCTTCTTGACGTTTCTGGTCTATTCCATCGTATACCGTACCAGGCTGCTGTTGCACTGGTGCATATTCATCCGGTACTGCTGGATACCCCTTATCTTTCTGGGCTTCCTGGTGATTGCCCTGGAAGCCGCAGGATTCGTGATCTCCTGGACGGCGAAGTACTATCAGCTTCCTCCCTCCCTCGCAGACTACGGCAGGGCGGGATTCAAACTGGTACTCGCCCTCTTGTTCCTGTCAGTGCTCTTTCCCCTGGTAGATTTCTTTACCATACCAGAAAAAGCACAATTCTACGGGAATGCCGCGATCATCCTGGTAAGCCTCGGACTCTGCATCACCGCGGGGCTTAACATCACCTTTATTCCGGTCTTTATCTGGGTCTTGCTGTTCGCGTGCCTGGGAGCGGTCATAAGAATACCGATCCTCGTATACCTCTGCGCCCTGATCACCCCGCTGCAGGCCTTGGGACGCTTAGCATCCCTCCTCCGATTCGCCGAAGGACCCCTGCCCTTTGGATCCGGAAGGCTTGCCGAACTATTCCTCGCTGAAAACCACGGTACCTCCCTGTACCTGGCAATTATAACCCTTCCGTTTATGCTTATGCTGGAACGGGGTACGGTCCTCTTCTGGAGCCGACGGCAAAAAACAAAACGCCCTCCCCTCCGCATACGGCTTATCCCTTCCCTAGGGCTCATCTGCGGCGCCCTGGCAGCACTGGGCGTTTATACCCAGCGACTGGCTGCCACGCTTCCGCCTGCGCCGGTCCGGCGTATCCTGATGGATGAGCAGCCCCCTGCTATCCTCAGGATAACGAGCACGACCATACCCTTTCTTGAGCGGCAGACCCTGCACATCACCCTGGCGGCTCGCGGGAACCCGCAGCGTTTTGGCCTGTACCTGGAGCAGGAAACAGGGACCCTACCGGTGATCTATGCTGCGCCTATGCCTTTTGAACTCAACCACGAGCAGAACTCGATCACCTTTATCTTGGGCGAAGGGCCGCCGAATCCCTTTACTACGGAACTGGTCCTACCCCGGGATTTTTCCGGCTCCCTGCGTGCGGAAGCCCTGTACGGTACCTGGGATCCTGCCATTGATACCCTGCCGGCTCCTGCAAGCGATGATTATGTCCTGCGGGTACTACAGCGGCTTAGGTATGCGCCTCCCCTAGGGAAGCACTGATTTATTCAATCGAGAATAAATCAGTGCTTCCTTTACTGTGGTTTTTCGCAGTTTTCCGCAGGAAAACGAGAAAAACAATAGGGCAACGCTGATTAGCGTCAAGTTAATCAGCTTTGCCCTAGGTAATCGGTGATAAGGGAACCCAAGGAATTCTCATGGATCCGGACTATCTTCATTTCCCGTTCCACGCTGGCCGCGGAATCCGAAGCATGGGCGGTATTCACCATCACGTTACTGCCGAAGTCCCGGCGTACCGTACCTCCCGGGGCCTTGAGGGGATCCGTGGGACCCAGCACGTCCCGGATCTTCTGGATCGCCTTTGCTCCTTCATAGATCAGGATCATACATTTGACGCTTCCAGGATGGTGGATATCCTCCGGGGAACACGCTTCGGGCTTGAGCCCTGACATGAAACCGATGATCTGGCCGAATTGATCCTTGGCATATACCTTACCCACATACTCGGTTAAGACCTTTTCCGCTTCCTCGCTCAACCTAAGCCCAAATTCCGCTTCAAGCAGTTCCCTGGCCTTTTTTCCAAACCGGGGGGCGAGCTTTTCCTGTAAAGCCGCTTCTACCGGGCCGTAGAATTCCAGGGCCTCGGCCAATGAAAACCGGTGTACCTTGACCCCGACGATCCGTAAACCGGTCCGGGAGAACATATCAATGATGGTTCCTGGTTTCGATGAGGCGTATTGCCAATTATCCGGCTTAATGATGACCAGGGTCCGCTCAAGCTGATCCGGGTCCGGGCAGTTCCTATAGGGGATAATATTGGCCTGTCCCGGGAGAAACCGGGCAAAGAGCCGCAGGTCCTTATCCGCCACGGCCTGATCCGGCGGGGTCATCACCGCAGGCTCAAAATAGCTTACCTGCTCAGGATGATCCGGGTTGATGATCAGGTCCGCATAGGTATCCCGAATGGTTTCCGCGGTAATGGAATCCTGTTCCCGGTGTTCCGCATGCAGGTGTCCGCAGATGCGGGTCAGCTTTTCGCAGGGCTGCGCTCCTCTGAATAAGAGCAGCAGGGCCGAATGCCTTCGACCGCCTGAAGGGGCAAAGTTCCGCTCCATATAATCCGCCAACAGGGTAACGGATCCAGAAGCGTTCTGTTCCCGTAACATTGCGGCGTATTCCCGCAGGAATTCCGCATCCGGAGCTATCATCTGGGCCCCAACCAGTTCCAAATCCACCTGAGAGAGCAGCCGGGCAATGATGCCGCCAGTCCTACTTTTGGCAACCGTATAGGGGGTTACCAGTACATACGAGATCGCTTGTTTCATAACACCTCCGACTATCCACTATACCCTTTCTTTTGTAAGCATACCAGATGGGTTTTGGGTTAAACCGCAATGATACGGTCCTCATATAAGCCCTGGTGGACCGTTTGAACGGACAGATCCTTTATAGCAACGTGATGAACCGGATATGCACGACATCGGTATTCTCGCGTCCCTTGACCAAGCCTGGGTTGACCTGGTTTACGCGCCGCGCCGGACAGCGCATCATTGAAGGAGCGCATCGCCTCCCTGAACCGGTAAAGAAAAAATACACCGCCTGTTTATCAAAATACATAACACCAAGACAGGCGCTTTCGGTGTCATTCGCCGATAAGGGGTTTTGAGGAGGATTGGATTGCCGCCTTTATTCGGAAATTAGCCGCCGACCGTCAGCCTAAGGAGAAGACGGCGGTGAAAAAAAATCGCGCAAGCCCTTGACATTATGTTTAAGCAGGTTTATATTAAAGTAAGTTTAGGGTAACTTTGGTGTATGAAAATGGATAACTTGACTGAATTGCTAGAGAAAGTCTATAAAGCCATGAACATAGTCTCCGGCGAGATGAAAACCGCTTGGGACTATGGTATAGGTTTCCCGCTCTATCACTCCGAAGTCCATTTATTGGAGGCCAATCAAGCTGCATGAAGGGGCCAATATCGGAGAAATGACAAGATTCCTTGGTATAAGCAACGCCGGACAGCGGGAGAAGTTTATGCTTCTTCCGCTGTTTTCGATAAAATAAGTAATCTGAGCCGGGTCAAAAGTCCGCTTTTTCCTCTAAATCTAAGGTTGCAGTTCCAAAATCTGACATTTTGGAACTGCCTCAATCTATAAAAATTTTAGTTTTTTAGGTATTGACAAATTGACGAAGGTAAAATAGAATGAGCGTATGAACCTAAATATGATTATATTCATATATTCGGAGGATAGCCTATGGCTAAGAGTTTCACGGATAGTGAGCGGGAGATTATCAGAAGCAAACTTATTGAAAGCTGTATGGAATCCTGGTCTAAATACGGATACCATAAAACCAATGTATCAGAGCTGTGCCAAATAGCTGGTATCTCCACGGGTGCGTTTTATCAGTTTTTTGCCAGCAAGGAACTGCTGTTCGTTGAATCGGTAATGAACTTTGTCTCCAGTTTATCACGGATTTTTGATGGATGTATGCAGGAG
>JAISPY010000013.1 GCA_031274565.1 Treponema sp. | reverse complement strand
GCGGTGCTGAGGAGGTAACGATTACGGGGACTGGGCTTAACCAAGACCTGACTTTAGTACCGGGCTATACCGTAAGTTATTCGCTGAATGGGGGAGGCGGGACGCCGCCGGTAAGCCGGAACGTAAAGGCTGGTACCTATATTACCCTGCCTGGGGGGAAGGGGATGACCGCGCCTCCTTCGCTTTCCGGATCACCGAGGACCGCCTTTCTCCGATGGGAAGCTGGTGCCGGAACCTACAAGGGAGGGTCCCCCTATGAAGTAACCGACAACGTGCGGTTTAAGGCCCGATGGGGGGTGTTCACCAGCGTTGCGGATGTTGCAGCCTACCTGCTCACATTTAACGGGCAGGGTAGTGAGGCCGATCCCATCCCCTTACCGGTGAGTATTGACCTCTCCAGTACCGGCAGCGATAATTGGGCATCCTTGCTCAGCGCGCTGGACGACGCAGCCGCAAGAGAGTACGTGGACCTGGACCTTTCGACCAGTACCATGACGGGAACCACGGAGTTTAACCCCGGAACCGCCAATACCGGAGAAAAATGGATCGCCTCCCTCACCCTGCCTGATGCGGCCACAAGCGTAGCAGCCGGACCAGGCACTGGCTGCTTTAGGTTCTTCACGAAGCTCCGAGAAATAAGTGGTGCGAACATCGAGACGGTCCCCCGATATGCCTTCAAGAGCACTACAAGCTTGAAGTCGGTGAGCTTCCCGAAAGCAACGACCTTCGGCGAGTGGACCATGCATAACACAGGGCTGATCACGGTGTACCTTCCGGCGGTAACAGACCTCAAAGAGGGAGTCTTCCTCGACTGTACCGATATTATCACGGTGAACCTCCCGGGGATAACAACCCTCCCACTGTACACCTTTTATGGCAACACACACCTGCGTACAGCGATCCTCCCGAAAACAACGACCATCGGCATTCATGCCTTCGACAACTGTCCCCTCACTAGCATAACCATTCCGGATGGTTGTACTATAGAGGATGATACCATACAAGGCGGATTCCGGGATTACTACTACAATACCACGGGAATGGCCGGTGGCGTCTATATCTACGGCCAATTGGGTTGGACCGGCCCCTTCTAAGCGGAGAACCCCGGGGAATGTTCCGGCCCCGGTCTCAGGGTGTCAAAAACAGGACCCCCCTAACCGCCTGTCTTCAGGGCCGGCGCACATAAAAAATTTTGTCCACGAATTACGCGAATTACACGGATTAAGCATGGTGGTCATTCCCTAATTCGCGTCTTTCGCGGTTATATGCGCCGGCCCTGCGCCTGGCTTGCTCTTGTGAGAAACTCCCCGGTATAGTATGGTACAAGTATGGGGCTGTTCAGCCGGCGGATACTCCTGCGGGACCGTCCGGCAGTAAGACTATCCCTGAATACCCAAAGGTGATGGGGAGGGACCGCTGTTGTTTTCAGCAGTAAAAACCAGCGAAAGAGAACATGAAAAACATAGTACGTTTGACCTTGGTTTTCAGTATAGGCTTCGCCGCATTGTTTGTAGGGTCCCTGGTCCTGTATGGGCTCCAGAGCCGCATGGAGCCAACCCAGACCCTGGCGGTACAATCCCTGCGGACCCAATCGATCCTCTGGGCCAGGGCGGTCATTCCGGTTACGATCTATGGCGCGCTGCTTATGGGTCTCAGGTATAGCGCACGAATCGGTATGACCAGTCTCCAGTCCCTGGTTTGTCTGCTGTTCTTGGGGATGGGATGGACTACGGCCCTCGCCCTGGGAATAAACCGGATCGGCGATATACCGGCACGGTCTATCCCGAGTAAAACCCTCAGTTGGGGAGAACCAGGGCTGCTGCTTTCCCGGTCTAACAAGACCGTGGTGGTTCTCCATGATCCCCGGAATCCCCAAAGCCCACGGGTGCTTGCCATTCCGGGCCGCGCGTTGGTGCATGAGCAGCTCCCCCGGGAATTCATTCCTGAAGGCAGTTTCTCCGCGCCCCTAATGTCTTTTCGCAGGAATGTCCCGGGGTTGCTGCAGGGAATCGCCGATGATCTTGCCTCCACCGCTGCGCAGCTCAATAACCGGCTTAACGCGGGATTCCTACCCTTTATTATCTACGCCGGAGGGCTGCTGCTGGCCCTCTGTTCCCTGCGGTTTATCTTTACCGTAAGAGCCTGGTCTTTGGTGAACCTGTGTATGGGGATCCTGATCTTCCGAGGGGTCTTGGCATTGGAAGCCCTGTTTAATACCCCGCACCTCCAGAGCGACCTAGTATCCCTACTTGCCTCCGGGGGAATTAGGTTCCCCGCATCCTTGCTCAGTCCGCTGCTACTGTATGCCCTGGGGATCCTGCTCATCTGCTATACCCTGGTGTCCCAGGCGATCAGAACCCGGCGTACTAAGGAACCCATAGGATGAGCGCTGCTAAAAATACGGGTAAAAATACTAACGAAACTAAAAAAACGATCCTATCCCCGCCGGTGATCTTCAGCGTCTATATCGTAGTATCCGGTTTGGTGATCCTGGGGTGGTTGTGCGTGTTTCCCCGGGAGCCTCCGCCCTTGCCCCTCTATACCCGTCCTTGGCGCCTCCTCCAGGGATTCTTGGCCTTTTTCTCCCTTTTTCCGGCCTTGACCATGGCAGGTATGATGATCCCCTTTGGCTTACAGTATAACGCCTTCCAACAGGGGTTTATGCGTTTTTCTGTCCCGGTGGTAGAAAGTTTTAAAGGTCCCCTCATTACCGCCCTCAGCGCCGCCGTGGTATATGGGATATTGTTCTTCCTAGGGTTTCCCCTCGCCCGGGATTTTGAATCAGAACTGCGTGCGCAAGGGCAGATCTTCGCCATCTCAAAAGAGAAAGCCCAGATCCACGCCGCCATAGATGCATGGCCAGAGGTCGATCACTTTATCACGGTCTGTGAACAGATCTGGCCGAATAGCCCGGAACTGGATTCGCTTAGGGTGGAAGCGGCTATCCGGATCGAGGAATGGCGGATCCGTCAGAACGAAACCCAGAAGGGAAAGGCAGCGGAGCGCCAGCAGCGTCTCCATCCATGGGCGTCGGCCTATACCAGTTCTCCCCGGGAGCGGAATCCGGTAAACGCCCCGGAGGCCCTGGCTCTGGCGACTAGATTGTTCCGGGAGGAACGGTACTACGACGCCCATTGGCTTGCGAATCTGACCGCTCGTCTGGCCCCACGAGGCAGTGATCTATACACCCAAGGGATCGCCCTGGCAAACCAGGCACGGGATGTTTTGGTGCAACTGGAACCCTATGCCCAGGAAATCAAAAGGTATAGGCTGTATCACCATAAACGAAACGGGTATGAGGCCATGCTCACCGGGGATTGGATCACCGCGTACGCGGTTTTTAGGGAGCTTTCCATCCATACTCCCGAGGACCCTGAAGTGGCTCGTTTTCTTGGCTTGAGCGAACAGGGCGTCCAGGAGCAGGCTTTTTTTATCGATGAAATAGAATCAGCCCTCGGGGAAGCCCTCACCGGGGTCGTCTTTTCGCTCCCCCGTAAGGATGCCGCCGGGGAGATCCTGGGACGGATGGTAGTACGGATACCCTGGCTGTTCACCTTTGAAACGGTTTCCTATGGGCTTGACCTGGAGCTTATGGCCCTGGATGGGGAAGGCGCGATCCTGTACCAGGCTACCGCGCCCTATGTTAAACTAGTACCTCTAGGCACTGCCCAGATACGCATGATGATGCATTCGGTGGATCGGTTTGGGGTAACCAGGCAGTACAAACCTATATGGACCGGTACGGATCAACCCCCGTCGAAAGAAACCCAGATCCTGCTGGACCTGGGTTATGAGGACTTTCTGCTCTTGTCAAAATTCATGCGGGGCCTCGATGCCCTCTCCATGGAGGATATCTTTACCGCGATACCCATCGCTGGTTCCTATGGCTATATCCCCCAGGTATTTCAAGCGGAACTGATATACCGGTTTTCCGAACCTGCCCTCTTCCTGCCTCTGGCGATACTGGCCCTGGGCATAGGCTGGCGATGCCGTACCCGAAAAAACACCCTCTACCTGCTTCCCATGCTGGCGGCGCTGCCCCTGGTATGCAACGCCGTAGTGGTTCTGTACCGGAGTATCCTCAATACCCTCAGCGTCTGGTCGATCATGACCTTTGGATTTTCCATTGCCCTGGCGCTCTTTATCCTGGGGGTCATAGTCCTCCTTATCTGCTCCCTGATCTTCCTGGCAAATGAGTAGGATTAATTAGGGCAACGCTGATTAACTTGACGCTCATCAGCGTTGCCCTATGGTTTTTCTCGTTTTCCTGCGGAAAACTGCGAAAAACCACATTAAAGTATGCACTGATTTATTCTCGATTGCATAAATCAGTGCTTCCTTAGAAATATTTCGCCGAGAGGGCGTTGCGATCATGCGCCTTCTGGAGGTACTCGTCCACGTTATCCCGGGTTACGGTTACAAACGGAATAAGCACATCCTTGACCGGCTTACCGCTCGCCGCATCAATGGCTACCTTGAGCGCGGTTTCACCCTGGGCGACGCCGTCCTGCCAGATGGAGTTATCCACCACCCCAGCCTTGATCTTCTCCAGGATAGGCATATCGCAGTCGATACCGCTTAAAAGTATTTTGCCCGCAAGCCCTGCGTTTTCTACCGCGGTTACTGCTCCGACGAGGATACAGTCCGCATGGGCAGCGATCATGTCGATACCATTGGGATAGGTCTGAATCCAGTTCTCTACCAGTTGCAGCGCCTTATCCCCTGACCAGTCGGCGGTATTCTGCACGACCAAGGTTACATTCGGATGCTTTGCCAGCTCTTCCTTGTAAGCCCGTTCCCGAAGCACCTGGGCAGAATGGCCCAGGACCGCATTGATGTACGCGAACCGCGGGTTCGCCGGTCCTACTTTAAAGAGCCGTTCCAACTGGAGCCTTCCTGCTTCCACATCATCGGAACCCACAAAGGCGGTAACGTTCTTGCTGTCTGAAGTCTGACTCAAGGTGATGACCGGGATACCCTTGCTGTGGGCATAGTCCACCGCTGCGGCGCTCTGGGCCTTATCAACCGGGTTAAGGATGATGGCTTTCGCGCCCTCGGATACGGCGATCTCCACATTACGCTGCTGATTGGCCGCATCGTCATCGGCGTACACCACCCGCAGTCTGACCTTGGCAGGCTTAACGGTCTCCATGTACTGATTCATGGCCGCAACCTGATAGCGGACAAAACCGCTCTGATTCCCCTGCATACAGGCGTAAATCAGCATTTCATCCTGCGCTGCCTGCTGTCCGCTGGCATACACGGTCATGGCGGCCATGCTCAAGACCAGTACTACCATCCCCATCCTTCGATGTTCTCTTTGCATCTTTTTCCTCCTAAAAATTGGGTTATTCAATAACGGCTTGAATAACCGCGCTACCTTATTTGCCGGGGAAAGTACCCGCCGCTTACCAGCGCAGGACTCCCTAGGCAAGTGCCGTTCTGAAATATTCCGCGCTTATGCGGATCCCCTCCTCAAGGGGGGTTTGACATACGGGACCTACCAGTTTTGCCAGTTCTCCCGTATCCCGGTGCCGCGGAAAAGGCAGGGGGGTATTTTTAAAGGTGATCCGTCCCTTCGCTTCCGGCACGGCCTTTTCGATGGCGGCAATGATCTGCTCCATACTGACCGTGCCTCCTCCCAAATTATAGACCACCGCGCCGGTATACTCCTTTTCTGCTGCGGCAATAAAAGCCTGGGCCACATCGCGGGCAAACTGGAACTCCGCCGTACCACCGTAGGAAATCTCATAGGCCTCCCCCCGAACCGCCGCCTTGATGGCCGCAGTGGGGGTGGAGGTCATTCCCTGATCCCGCAGGGGACCGTAGACCACAAAAGGCCGTATGGCAATACTGGAAACCCCCGTCTCCTCAAAGTACACTTTTGCAGCCCACTCATTGTCCTGTTTATAGACCCCGTAGAAGGATCGGGGTATCAGCGGGGAATCGTGACTAAACTCGCCCCCCGGATAGTCGGCACTATTTCCATAGACCGCGGTGCTGCTCGCGTAGACCACTTTTTTGATCCCCGCTGCCCGGGCCGCTTCAAAGATATTTATGGTTCCCTCTACATTCACCCGCGCCCCCAGGGAGGGATTCGCCTTACAGAAGGGCATCTGTAACGCCGCCAGGTGCAGGATCTTTTCCACCCCGCCCAAGGACACCACCAGCTTGCACAGATCCGGATTGGTAATATCCCCGGGAATAGGAATAATTTTTGCTATATCCGGCCGTTTCATAATAAGCCGGAGCTTTTCCAGCTTTTCCGGATGGGGCGTAAGGGCAAAGACGTGGTGTCCTGATTCCACAAGCTGCTTAACCGCCCAGCCGCCTATACAGCCGCTTGCGCCGGTAACAAAATATACACTCATAACTCAACCTCCGTTGCATAAAGAAATGCATGCTCCACATGGTATATATGACGCTCCATCGCCGCCGCACTTTCCTGGGGATTACGACTTTTCAGCGCCCTGAGGATCGCCTCATGATCCTGTATGGTGTTTCTGCGGATCCGGGGCATGGCATTCGTTTTTTGGCGTATCAACAAAGCCAGTTTGTTGATGGACTGCATGAACACCGGGATAACCCGATTACCTGCAGCCTTCATTATCATCCCATGCAGTTCCAAATCCCGATCAAAGAACGCCTGTTCATCATCCATATCCGCCGCAGCCTGTCGTAGGTTCTCTTCAATAAGCAGGATCTCCCGGTCGCTTATCTTTTCCGCGGCCATGGCGGCGAGGCTTGTTTCAAGGACCCTTCGAGCCTCATAGAGATCATGGTAGAGACTCGAATCCAGGTGGAACACGATGTCCAGATGCTCCACCACGTCTTCAGGTTCAAGACTCTTGATATAGGTCCCCGCTCCCTGGCGCATATCAATGATATTCATCACCTGCAGGGCCTTCAGGGCTTCCCGTAAGATGGGCCGGGAAACACCGATCATTTCACAGAGCTGCCGTTCGGCGGGGAGCTTATCCCCCACCTGTAGGCTGCTACTTTTGATGAGATCGATGAGATGCTCCACAATACGCGCTACGGTGCTGGATCGCTTCAGGGTGCTGAATGCGTATTGATTGAGGCCCTCGCTCACTTGGCCACCCAGCCGCAATCCACCAGGAGATCCGTTCCGGTGATAAACGAAGCCGCATCACTGGCCAGGAAGTAAATCGCCTCGGCAATTTCCGCAGGATCCGCCCAGCGGTCAAAAGCCTGCTCGTGCTCCCGCAGTTTCTTTACCTCTGCAAAGGACCTACCGGTTCGGGTAGACTCAAGCTGAATGTCACTCCGTAGCATTGGCGTGTCCACCGAGCCGGGGCTTACGGAATTGACGCGGATATGGTATTTTGCCAGTTCCCAGGCAATTGCCCGGGTAAAAGCGATGATGCCAGCCTTGGTAGCGCCGTAGATCCCGTGCTCCGTCTGTCCTACATGGCCGGAAACCGAACCCATGTTCACGATGGCCCCTCGGTTCTGTCGCTTCATGATGGGTATCACCTGTTTGGTAAAGAGGAAGTGTCCCCCGAGGTTGATATGGGTCACGTTGACAAAATCCTCCCAGGTGGTGTCCTCCAAAGGCTTCACCACCACAATGCCGGCGTTACAGTTCAGCACATCCACCCGCCCCCACTGGGCTTCCACCTGGGCGACCATGGTTTTTACGTCCTGTTCCGCGCTGACATCGCCTTGAAAGTCAATGCACTCCACGCCTAAGGCGCGTATCTCCGCTCCCACCGCATGTATTGCTTTACCCCGGGCAATGATAGCCACATGATAGCCCTCCTGGGCAAATTTTATCGCCGCGGCGCGGCCTATGCCCACCGACGCACCGGTAATAATGGCGACGCGTTTATCCGTCATAGCTTCCTCCTAGAGTTGGGTTAACCCGGTCATTTCCCGGGCCTGCGCCGGGGTCGCCACTTCCCGTCCTAAGGAGCGGGAGATATCCGCTATTTCCTTGACCAGTTCATGGGTCTTGGCAATCCTGCCATTCTGCAGATACGGCCAGTCCTCAGTCCCAACCCGCACATGGTCGCCGTGGGTAATGGCCGTCACCAGGACCTCCATCTGTTCCGCAGCCATGAGGCTCAGGTTGATCACGCAGTGTTTCGGCATGAGGCTCTTACGGTAGAGGTATTCATGCACGGTTGGGGGCGACCAGGTGCCGCCAGGCCAGCCTAAGAAGAAGGTGGTGATATAGGGCGGATCCAAAAGACCCTTGGTAATGAGCTGGTTCAGGTTCCAGATGGAACCGGGGTGCCATATCTCCCATTCGGGCTTGACCCCGTACTTCCGGCAGGCAACGCAGTATTCCTCCAGTTCCGCCAGAGGATGGAGCACATCGCAGTTCACCTCGGTAAAGGCTTCCGCATGATGGTTCGCAATAATCGACACCATATCGGACTTCTGTTCGAAAAGCTCGATCCGCTCCTGGAGGGGAATACTGGACATACCGCTCTGGATGATGAGGTCGCACTGATCCCGCACGCCGTTAATGACTTCCGCCCACTGGCCTTCCGCATGGGTGTGCAGTATGCTTGCGCCGGCCTCGCGGCATTTTACCGCCTCTTGGATTATTTCCGGGGCCTTTTTCGGATACGCTACCGTAGGGTTGAGCCAGCAGATATTCGGCGTAGCGATGATAACCAAAGGCTTCCGTTTAGTCTCACTCATTCTGTTACTCCTTTGTTTTCTATATTCATTCTGAGCCATTAAACCCGCATAATCTGTTTGGACATGGTAGTCATTTTGCGGCAGCCCTCTTTCGTAACCACATAACAGTCCTCCACGCCGATAAGCGCGCCCTGGTACGGCTCCCAGGCTTCGATCTCAAAGACCATCCGTTCTTCAAAGACCCGATCAAGCTGCCCCAGGACGCCGAAGATATGCTGATCCTCGCACTGCAGCCCGATGGAATGGCCGATAGAAAAGGCGATGCCCTGGGGGACGGTCTTCTTATACCAAGCCAGGGCTTCATCGCTCAAGGCCTTCATGTTGACTCCCGGTCGGATCCGCTGCTCAAAATAGCGTTGAAAATCCAACAGACCCTGGATCAAGGTATCCGCCTCCGGCGGGGCGTCGCCGACTACCACTTCCTGGTTGATGTCCGCCACATAACCTCGATAGATGCCGCCGAAGTCCAGGCGCACGATCTCGCCCCGCTTCACCGCCCTGCCCGTGCCCGGGGCTTCGGGGTCTGAATCTCCAATGGTCAGCGTAAGGTGATCCCAATCATCCGCGCCGTGCTTCAAGAGCGCATCCCGGCCAATACGGAGGAGTTCCACATCCGTAACCCCTTCTTGTACCGCAGCAATGGTATCCTTCAGGGCCGCCTCGGTAATGTCCGCAGCCCGCTGCAGGTACTCGATTTCTCGAGGGGTTTTGACGAGCCGGAGGTCCAGAAAGGCATGATCCGCGCTCACCACGGTCATTCCGGCGCTTGCTCCGGTCAGGGCATCGATGAGGAATTTCGGGGCGGTGGATTCAACCCCTACCCGCTTACCGATAAGGCCCCAGGCACGGATCTTTGAACGGATTGCCTTACCCACCTCAGCCTGACTTTCGATTCCGAGGAGATCCTGGAACCAAGTGAAACGCTCCGCACTCTTGAACACCTTCCAGTGGATCACCGTCCCCTCCCCTTCCCGGCGTATCAACGCCAGATTGGGATACTGATTGTTCAGCGCCAGGAGAATAGGATTGGCCGCGCTATGAAGCACAGGCATTCCTGAAAGGTAGTACACATTCTCAGGGGATGTGGCGATAAGCAGATCGAGATCATACAAGGCCATGACCTCCGCAGCCCTCTTAGGGTTATAACCAATAGGTTCCACAGGTTGTACCTCCGGCAAATTGTTATTGATTGGGATAGACGGAGCAAGCCGCTCCAAAATTGCGCTCGTCCCCTCCCGGTCGGCCATTTGTTCAATTTCATCAGTGCGTACCGGCCGGCCTTCGATATGGGACAGGTAACCCGCCAGGATCGCGGTGATGGCGTTCATTGCTTGTTCCGGGGTGAATTCAGGGTCCCGGTTTTCCAGGATGCACTGGGCAAAGTGCCGATCCGTTTCTCGTACCGAGATGGTGTAGTATTCGGGAAAGGCGGCGTGTTCAATGGCAGGCTCAACCCACTGCTGCTGCTTTTCCCCCATCCGCTCATCATAGGAACAGAAGCGCACCGGCCGTTCCCAGGCATGGTTTTCCAGGATGCTTCCCCGGGTACCGAAGATCTCCATGCTGTTGTAGGGGGTCGTTTGCTGGGTAAAGCTCACCATCACATCCGCCACTGCGCCGTTTTCATATCGAGCGATGGCCACCGCGTTATCCTCGGCCTTTTCCGGCAGACGGATCATCTGTTTGGCCAGGCACGCCGTAAGCTCCCGGCACTTGGATCCGATAATATATTCGATGGTAACAAATTTATGGGCTGCCATGTCCATGAGCGCCCCGCCCCCGGCCTTGATGGGGTCCCCTTTCCAGAAACCGCTCTGGGAAAGCCCGGCTATTTCATCAACCCCCTCGTAAGCCCGGACCATGAGCACATCCCCGATAAGCCCCTGTTTAACAATATCGTGCATGTACTTATGAGCGGGTAGGAAGCGGTGATTTTCAGCGATCATAAACTTGACTCCCGCGTCCTTGCACGCCCGGATCATCTTCCGGCAGCCTTCAAGGGTAGTGCCCATAGGCTTTTCGCAGAGCACATGCTTCCCCGCGGCGGCGGCTTTACAAACCAGTTCCACATGGTACGCATGGGGTACCATCACCAGGACCGCGTCAATATCGGACGCCAGCATCGCTTCCAGATTGTCATAGGGGATCAGTACCCCCTTCTGGTAGGTCAGGGCCATCTTCTTGGCGTTCTCGTAATTGCGGTCGTAAATGGCCGTATAGGCGATGATATCGGAATCCCGATCGCCGTTGGAGTGGAAGTGGAACGCCTGTCCACCGCCGATGACGCCGAACTTGACCACCCGGGCGGACCGCTGGATCTGCGCGGCGGCATGGTTCAGTGCCTCCACGTCCCGCACCAGGAACTGATCGAGAAACAGTTCAAATATCCGCTGAAAGAGCACCGCCTGGGGCTTAGGGCCGGTATACTTGATATCCCCCGCCATCTGAGCTACGCCGGAATACACCGTTCCCGCGATGATATCCAGGACCGTTTTTACCGAGATAGAAAAGATCACCCCGGGCTTTTCCGCAGGGCCTTGGTAGACCGCAACCGCGCCGTGGTCGAAAACGAACGTATAGATGCGAGCCGTATCCAGATTACATTGAAACGACTGGGAGATTCCCCGTATTTCATAGGCGATTGCTTCATGGTTATTGCAGACCTGCACAAAAAAAACGGCCATTGCATCAAGATATTCTTCCCGAACCGTGCGGTTTTTCAGTTTTTCCGCACATGCTTGAAAACCTGTTTCATCCATCGGGACTGACGAATCACCCAGTAATTCCATGCTCCATTCCTCTCCTCAATCGTATCTGCCTATACGGTGTGTACTGCTTATAGGGTTCTTTCGAAACTTCAGTTGAACGAAACTTCAGCTTTGAAAGCGTTTTCCTTAAAAACGCATTTTGCGTACCGTTTTGGTACAAAACGGGAACAAATGCAAGGACTTCTGAGAAACCAACCGGATTTCGAAAGAAGTCCACTATCTCGGATCGAAAATTGGTAAACTTACCTTGCCAATCGCTCTACTGATCTTAAATCCTAAGCTATGAGCTGTCAACAAATTATTTTCATGTTTCCGTGCGGTTTCACCAGGCGCTGCATAAGCGCTTCTTTGCCTAGTACGGTTGCTCCGAAAACAACAAGCGCCGTAACCGCAGAGAACCCAAGGATGCTCGGCGTTTTTGGTTTGGGTTCGATTGCGTAAAGGCATCTTCTTGATAATCATAGGTTTTGAGCATCCAGCGTGTTGGTATAATATTCTACTTTATATGATTTTTTTACTATAATTAACCGTATTCTTTTATTTTATAAGGGAATAGAACCAGCGCCGGCTATCGTAAGCTACCGCGTTACCGGTCCCCAGCCGGCGGAACAGCGCACTTACTTAAACCGCAGGGAACCAATCTTCTATAAAAAACCCTGCGGTTAAACGGTGTGGGGGTATCAGGCAAACCTGGGATTGCTCGGATGCCTCAAAAGGTGTTTCTGTACGCATTATTTTTTATTCGGAACCATGAAGACCGTAAGCCCCTACAATTTATATATCCTTCATAGCTTCCAACACACAGTTTTTTACCGCTTCTTTAATAGCCTTACTGGTAACGGTCGCGCCGGAAACAAC
>JAISPY010000042.1 GCA_031274565.1 Treponema sp. | reverse complement strand
TTGGCTTGCGGTGGCGGTTTTTTCACTTTGGTTACCCAAAAACGTGAGCCAATTCACCGCACCGAGGCCTCCCTCGGAACAAAAGACTGCCCAACATCGCTGATTTTGCAAGAAAGCCTGCCTATGCCACGGGAAAGATCGTAGAATTGCCATCACTTTAGGAATAGGTACGGTATGAACGGTTTAGTTTTTTGTAAAAGTAACATTGCTGCCCAAACCCAGCCGTTGCTTGACTCAAAGGGGACATTTCTATTGGTCATTGACATATTTTTTTATGCTATTTCAGGATACATGCCGAGCCCTGGATAAGACCGCTGCCCAGGACTGGAGGGCGATACCAAAGGCCACCGAAGCGTTGAGGGAACCCTTGGTCCCATAAGTGGAGATGGATACCCTGCCCAGAGAAACCTCCGCCACAGCCAGGGCACGAGGGCTTACCCCCAGTTCTTCGGAACCTACAATCAAGGTTCCCCGAGCCGGAAAAGGAAAATCCCCCAAAGCAGTCCCACAGGTTTCCAGGGCAAAGCAGGGGCCTTCCAGGGTTTCAATTCCACTATCCGGAGAAAGCCGTTCCCATTCCAGGACCGAAACGCAGCCCATGGCGGTCCGCGCTGCCCGAGGATGCTGCGGATCCGCACACCAGGGGGAAAGAACCATTTTTTCAACCCCGAAGGATTCGGCGGTACGGAACATGGCCCCCACATTGAAAGGGGAACGGATATCCTCCAGGTAGACCCGCATCCCCGGAAAACAGCGCCGTTTTCCCGGGTCCAGGCTGCCGGTGTGGTCGATAAAGTCCCAGTCCGCAGGAGCTTGGCCAGTTTCTGCCAAGAGGAGGTGGCGAACCGTATTGAGCGCACGGATGAGGGCTTGCCGGTGCGGTTGGGGCAGGGTTTTCAAGGTCCTGTGGACAACGCCGATGGCCCGGGCAGTCTCAGGGGGAACGATCGGATCCTGCAGCAGGAGTTCCAGGATCCGCCCCAGGTACCGGGAACTTTCCTCGGCCAGGTCTATGCCGATACTCAGTCGGTATTCGGCCTCCCCAAAGATTTTTGCCATCTTACGCAGTCTGAGGGACCGGGGGAATGTTTCCAGTTTATCCAGGGGTATCATCTTGCATACCCGGAACGGGGTTTCAAAAAACAAAAAGGACGGAACCGATAGATTCCGCCCTGTTTATACCGGTCTTGATTACAAAACCGCATCTTACAAACCAAAAACATCCATAATGTGGTCCGCCGTAGCCTGTATCATGGCATCATTGATATATGACGGATCCGCTATCTTTTGTTTAAGCTCCGCGATACGATCCGATCGGACATCAGAAGCGGAAGCCACCAGTTCATGTGCCTGATATAGCTCAGCTTTTTCCACCGCTTCCGGAGAAAGACTAATGGAATCAGTTTGTATGGTCCGGTTGATTTGATTATTCCATCCATAATTTTTACCGGATGGAATGGAGTTTATAGAACCTAGTCTCTCAATCATCATACGCTTACCCTACCTATTTACACTATCGACATACACCCACTAATAGTTTATACGTTAATGGGCCTTATTTCCAGATACGAACACTGAAAATTCCCCGCGCTGTTCGTTTTTTTTCATCAAAAAAGACCGAAGTTCCTCCACGGAACCCCGGAGGTACTCTTCGTGCAGTTTAGTCATCTCCCTTCCTACACATACGTACCGATCCCTATCAAATTCGGCCAGATCCTCTAAAAGCTTAAGGATACGGAAGGGGGATTCATACAGGACAAACCCGGAATTCTGGGCTAAAAGCTCCTGGAGCCGCGCTCGGCGGCGTCCCGGCTTGGGGGAGAGAAATCCCTCGAAGCAGACGCTTTTATCCCGGCCCCCGGAAACGCTTACCAGCGCGGCAAAGGCTGAAGCCCCGGGGAGAGGAATGACCTGGCAGCCCGCCTGTACCACCCGCTGTACCAGAGCCGCCCCAGGATCGCTCAAGGCCGGCGTTCCCGCATCGCTGGCATAGCCTACGGTTTTTCCGGCCTGCAATGCGGCGATGACCTTTTCCGCAGCAACCGCTTCGTTCTGCGCCCTGCAGGATATCAGCGGGAGGCGTATCTCGAAATGGTTCAACAATTTCAAGGTCCGGCGGGTATCTTCACAGGCCAGAAGGTCCAGGGTCTTGAGGGTTTCTACTGCCCGGTAGGTCATGTCTCCCAGGTTGCCAATAGGGGTAGCGATAATATACAAGGTTGCCACGAGTTCAGGATACTATAGAGGATAGGGGATAGGGAAGTCCTTTGTTACGAATGTAACGTTTCACGAAAACCTGGATTGCTTTGTGAGGGAAGAAGTCTTTGGGGAAGGGTATGAGCGCGGCGAGGAAGAATATGAACCAGGTGATGAGTCAGGAACAAAAGCGGCTCTTGGGGGAGCGGAGCCGAATAGAAACAATGGGGGAGGCGTATGCCGTCCCCGCTAACTATGCTGCGCTCACTTAGCAGTTCGTTTTTTCCAGCGGATGTATATTTGCCGGCCGGTGCTGTTTTCCTGGGCCCGTTCTTCCGTTTCAAACTGGCTGATAGCCCGGAAAAGGTCTCCCAGTTTTTTGAAGCCGTAGTTCCGGGGATCAAATTCACTGGACCGGAGGGTTATTTTTTGCCCGATGCCTCCCAAATATGCCCAGCCGGATTCATCCGCCAGGTCTTCCACGGTATCCCGGAGCAGTTTGAGGAGCCGGCGATCCACCTTGAAGTCCTTGCGGCTTGAGGAGACGGGTTTCGCGTCATCATCGTCGGTCTCCTCTATCCCCCGAAGGATTTCGGTGTAGATGAACTTATCGCACACCGACACAAAGGCCCGGGGGGTTTTCTTTTCGCCGAACCCGTAGACCGTACGGCCGCTCTCCCGCAGCCGCGCAGCCAAGCGGGTAAAATCAGAATCACTGGAAACGATGCAGAAACCGTCGAGTTTCTCACTGTACAGCAGGTCCATGGCATCGATGATCATCGCGGAATCAGTGGCGTTCTTGCCGCTGGTATATGAAAATTGCTGGATTGGCTGGATGGCGTATTCCAGGAGCCGGTCCTTCCAGGAGCGGAGATTCGTACTGGTCCAGTCTCCGTAGATCCGCTTTACACTGGCGACTCCGTATTTGGCAACCTCATCTAACAAGCCCTCAATGATGGCAGGCTGGGTATTGTCCGCGTCAATAAGTACCGCGAGCTTGGCCTGACTGATTTCAACGTGCTGACTTGAAAAGGGCAACAATGGCATATCATTTTCCACCTTAAACATATTTTTACAACACTTACCAACGTATACTCAATAGAACCCTCAGGCGCTCACAAAATTACAAGTCCGACCTCTATTTCCATCGTAATAGCCCGATCTTTCCCCGGGTAAGCGCCACCCCCTGAGAGCGGGTACCTTGGGAAGGGATAGGATACACCTTGCATCCAGGAAATAGCAATACTGCGATAATCGAAAGAACCTCCCATTTGGTATAGATCGAATAGGCATCGTGCCCTAGGGTACTAGCCCCTGGATATCCGATCCCCTAGATCCCGTCTCCCGGGTATGCAGATAATCCGCCAGAATTCTTTGACCTCACCTAAGGGTCCACAGCAAGGCCCGCAGTTCCGGGTCCGCCAGGGGAGGCTCCGTAGGCGCGGCGGTTTCCGGCTTTTGGGCTTGGAGAATAACCGCGTCCCCCGGAGCAATGCGGTCAAAAAATCCGTTGCGGGTTAAGACACCGGAAGCAACTTCTTCATCCGCAGCATCGATGACCAAGGTTCCCACCACATCTTCGGGGGAATAGCTCAAGCCGATACCCTCGTTGCGGATGAGGAGCTGCCCCTGTTTCACCACCTCATACACCAGACCGTCCTTGACCCCGTCGGCCCGCCCCTTATCAATAAGCCCCTGGGCTGGTTTGTACATGAGCAGCTCCCCCCTAAAAGGCAGCTTCCCGGCGAGCTGGTCCACAATACCCCGGGAAGCGTTCCGTAGCCGGTCCGCGCCGGTTCGGTACGCGGAGAACTCCCCCGCAGGAGAACCGGTCCGACCGACAAAGAGTTCTCCTTTGAGGGCAAGGTCCCGTTCATTTTCAGTTACCGAAAGGATCATAAAATAATCCGCCCCGGTCTCCCGGGCCAACCGGAAGCTCTGAGAAAAAGAAGACTGCGGCACTTCCAATTCCATAGGCGCAATGTTCCGGTCATGGGTCAGCAGATCCTTGATGTAGGAGGCGGCCACGGAACCCGCATCCACATGATACGAACTGGATTGGGTACCTACGGAAAATACCGCCACCTTCCAATGCCGTTTGACCTTATCCACAGGATTCACCGCCCAGCGGCGGTAAACCGCCTCATCCAAGAGCGCGTTGTATGCTTCCACCGCATCGGTCAAGGCCTGATCCCCCAACCCGATATTTTGCATGAACTTAAGCTCCTCCAAATAGCGGGCAGGATAGCCCTGAACGCGCAAAAGATCTGCATACTCCTTTCGGTCCAGGGCATAGGGATTGAGCCTAAGCCCCCGGCGGTATTCAAAGAGGGCCTGATCGATCAGGTTGCGGGAACGGAAATCCCGCCCTCGGTTAAAATGCCAGACTGCCCAGGAAGCACGGCGGGGATCTTCCAAACTGGTCCCGGAGATGAGGAACTCCTCCAGGGCCGCCCGGACTAATTCATCCTGGGGATCCATCGAGGACGCTGTGGCAAGCAGGGTGATGGCATCCGCCTTCCGGCCCATCCTGCTGTGGGACATCCCCTTGAGATACCAGGAGATTACGTCTTCCCGGTTGAGGATAAGGGCCTCATCTGCAAGCCGACTCGCTTCTTCGTATTGCCCGGCCCGGTAGCGGAGATTCGCCAAGAGGGAAAAGGCCGGTCCATACCCCGGACGATACGCCAAGGCCGCTTCCGCATACCGGATGGCAGCGCTCAAACGGCCTGCTTTGGCATCCAGATACGCGGCGTAATAGTAGACCCGGTAATCTTCTGGATGCTGGACCAGGGCGCGTTCAATATAGCTGCGGGCGGTCTCCATGTCCCCCAGGGAACCGAGCACCAAGGCCAGGGAAATCAGTAGCCTCCGGTCATCCGGGTACCGGTGTACCGCTTCCCGGTACCGGGTAATCGCATCCCCCGGATGGCCCCGGGCGATGTCCATCTCCGAAGCGGCAAAGAGGGCCTCTTTATTATAAGGTTCCCGGGTTAAGACATCGGTAATGACCGACGAGGCTGCATCCAACCGACCCAAGGCGATGAGGATGAATGCCTCCAGATTCGCCAAGTCCAGGTTTCCCCGGGCCAAGGTCCGGGCCTTCCGTACCCAGAGCAGGGCCTGATCAAATTCACCCAGTTCATAGTAACATTCCGCCAAGGCAGAAGCACCTTCCGCGTGGGCCGGGTTAAGCCGCAGACATTCCAGCAGGGATTCCGCCGCAGCATACCAGTCCTCTTGGAGCATAGCGCCGCGGCCCGCTTCATAATAGGCCGCCGCCCCCGGAAGACTCGGAGAACGAGTCTGGGCATACAGATAGGGCAGCCCCATAAAGAAGACCGCCACCCCAAGGATACGCATACACACGCGCTTCATGAGCCATGCTCCCCTTTAGCAATAGGTTTAGAAAAATCCGGTTTAACCACGATCTTGACCGTTTTGATCTTATGTCCCTCCATATCCTGGACGATGAAATCATGGCCATTATACCCGGTCTTCTCATAACGTACCGGGATCTTCCCCAAAAGGTTAAACACGAAGCCCCCCAGGGTATCACAATCCTCCAGGGGAAAGGCAATTCCGATTCGGTCGCTCAAGTCTTCCAGGTTTACCCGGGCGTCGCAGAGGTAGGTCCCGTTTCCCAGGGGGAGGATATCTTCAGTCTCGTTGTCAAATTCGTCTTGAATATCCCCGATGATTTCTTCGATGATGTTCTCCATACAAACTATCCCCGAAACTCCCCCGTATTCATCGACCACCACCGCGATATGGACCCGGCGGTGGCGCAGCTCCCGCAATAGATCATCAATGTGCTTGGATTCAGGAACGAAAAAGGGCTTTCGCAGCAGCCGCTTAAGGTCGAATACCTCGTTCCTAACCAGGCAGGTTAATACATCTTTGACATAGAGAATCCCAATGACCTTATCCAAGGTTTCTTGGTACACCGGAAACCGGGAATGGCCGCTCTGAGCAATGCAGGCCAAAAGCTCATCCTTGGACGCCTCCGCGTGCAAGAAGACCGTGTCGATCCGGGGCACCATCACCTCCTTCACCGTGGTCCCTGAAAGCTCCACCACCCCCCGGATCATCTCCCGCTGCTCCGTTTCCAGGGAGCGGTAAGTCTTCCGGTCTATGGTTCCTTCACCGCGGCTCATCTTTCGTATCTTTTCTATAAAAGACGCCAACCTCGGTACCACCGATCCCCTCCTCATGGCAGAATACGCTCCCCCGCCAGGTCCGCCATGAGGCGTTCCTGGAATTGCAACATCGGTTCATGGTCCGCGTTTGTCCCATGATCCCAGCCGTCTAAATGAAGGATACCATGAATGAGCAGCCGGCGTAACTCCTCATCTTCGGAAACCTGAAAATACCGGGCATTTTCCTTCAAGGTTTCCAAGGATATGACGATGTCCCCGGGTACATACCGGGTCTCTCCCGCTTCCTGGATGGTTTCCCCCAGGGCAAAGGATAAGACATCCGTAGGCTCATCCTTTGCCCGAAACCGGGCATTGAGGCTGCGGATATAGGCATCCCCGCAAAATACCACCGACAGGTCCCAGGTATCCCGCTGCAGACAGTCCAATACTTTCAGCATAAACCGGTTTACCGCATCGGTCCACGGCGGGAGGGAAACTTCCTCCGCTTGTACCTCAATCCGGTTCATGGCTCGCCTCTTTACGCACCTCTTTGGCGGGTAATTTAGGATATTCTATTCGGGAATGGTAATACCCAGCCAGGACCCGGACAAAGGCATGTTTGATGGTTTGCAGGTCCCGGAAGGTCAGTTCCGACTCCGCAAGTTGGCCGTGTTCCACCTTGGCGTCGATGAGTTCCTGCAGAAATTTTTCAATCTTGGCCGCGGTGGGTTTTTCCAGGGTCCTCACCGCAGCTTCGGACACATCCGCCAGCATCACCACCGCAGATTCCCGGGAACGGGGCGGATTGCCCGGATAGGAAAAATCTTCCTTACTCACCTGGGGGTCCTGTTTCAGGGCTTCGTTGTAAAACCAGGTAATCACCGAATTGCCGTGGTGTTCTGCGATGATGTTTGTTACTTCCCGGGGAAGCCCCAAAGCCCGGGCTTTTTCCACCCCCTGTTTGACATGGCTGCGGATAATGGTGGCGGACAAGCGAGGGGGAATATCGTTGTGTTTATTATAGGAGGTCTGATTCTCCACAAAATAATCAGGCTGGTCCATCTTACCAATATCGTGGTAATAGGCGCCCACCCGTGCCAAGAGGGGATTCGCGCCGATTTCCTGACAGGCCGCTTCCGCGAGGTTTGCCACCATGATGGAGTGGCTGTAGGTTCCGGGGGCTACGGTGAACAGCCGCTTGATCAGGGGCGCGTTCAGGTCCGATAGTTCGATGAGCCTAAAGGTCGTGGCCGCATTAAGCGCGTGTTCCAGAGGCGGCAAAAACCCGAGTACCAGCATCCCTGAGGCAAGGCCGTTAAAGGCCCCCCAGAACAGCACCAACGGATAGACTTCCCCGGCAGATCGCTTGAGCAGGAGGATGGCAAGCAGGGCGATGCCATGAGCGCAGGCGATGATCAAGCCGGCCTTGACCAGATCCATCCGCTTTTCAGCCCTTTTCAGGGTATAGGAAGCCACCACCCCAGAGGTCAAGGCCAGAATAAACGCCGCTTCATCAAAGGAGCCGGATAAAAATGCGCTTATGGGCAGCGCCAAGGCCCAGACCAGGGCCAAACGGGAGCTTATCAAGATGGCGGGGAGCATGATCACCAGGGCAGTGGGGAGTACAATGGAAACCGGGAAGAATTCCGTATTAAAGGGCAGGTTATTTGCCAAGGCCGCTCCGATGACATAGAGGGCGGTTAAGGCGGTGAGCAGGTAGATTTCCGCGGGGGTAAGCCCCTGCTTACCCGCGATCCGCACCCACCCGAGAAATATAAAGAGGCAGTACAAGAGCAGCAGCAGCAGCATTTGACCGGCTATCCGTTGGGGATCCTTCTGGGAAACCGCCACATTCAAAGCCCGCAGTTTGATCATATCCTCATCGGTGATGATAAATCCCTTTCTGATGATCCGGGTTCCCGGTTCTATCTGTTTATGCACCGGCTCGGTCAGGGATTGAAGCTCCTGTACCCGCTGCTCCGTATCAGAAGCGGAAAAAAACACGTTTTCCTTGATGAAGGGCTTAAGCAACTCAAACCCAAATGCGTGAAACCCCGGGGGAAAACCCTCTCCGGGCCAGCGGTTCAGCGCCTCATGGAAGGTGTCCAGGGTAACGATACGGTTGAAATCAACCCGTTCCCGTCCGGTCCGGGTCGCGGAACTCCGCAACAATTCCGCCACATCCCGGTTATAGTTCTCCAAAAACTCCCCATCGGTTTCAGATAGCACAAAAATCCCGTCTTCCATGAAATGCTCCAGGGCCCTGGAACCGGCTTCCAGGACCTGTTCCCGTTGAGGATCATGGAAAAGGATATCCAGGGTTTCCGGTGAAAAAAAACCAGGAAAAGCAGCGGAGATTCCCTGGATATAGGCGGTCAGGGAATTTTTTTCTTCAGCCCCTTGGGGTTCAGCGTTTTCTTGGGCAAAAAACTGCCGGGAAAGGGATGCAAATCTGCTATACTCCTTCCGGGCTTCCGCAGTTACCTCCTGGACATACCGAAAGACCGGGGGAACCAGGTGCTGCTGGGCGTCGATCTTGAGCCGGGTAGCGTTTTCATCAATATAGGAGACCGCCTGCTCCGCGATGACCTCCCGTTCCGCGACTTTTCCCACCTCGAATTCCTTGAGGTCTCCCGCAGCGCCTCCCTGGGCCTCCTGGTAATGCATGACCACCACCACTGATACCAGAAAGGCGATCAGCGTGGCCAGGGCAGGCCCCCGGCGGACCGCGAAGAAGATGCCCCGTACCCGTGCGGCCAGGGCTTTGATCCGTCCAAGACCCGCGGGTTTTATGGGATCATCGTTTTTTTTCGTTGTCATAAGCCTGTAGTATTTTTTTGATCAGGGGATTCCGTACCACATCAGCGGTATGCAGGTAGGCCACATAGATGCCCTCCACCCCGGAAAGCACGGAAACGGCATGTAATAGCCCGGAATCAAGATGTCGGGGCAGATCAATCTGGGTAACATCCCCGGTAATCACCGCCCGGGATCCTTCCCCAATCCTGGTGAGGAACATCTTCATCTGTTCTTTCGTGGTATTTTGCGCTTCATCCAGGATGATCACCCCGTTATTAAGGCTCCTTCCCCGCATATAGGCCAGCGGGGCAATCTCGATGGTCCGACTCTCTTCCAGATGCCGGATCACCTCGTAGGGAGCCAGGGATTCCATGGCATCATAGAGGGGACGCAGGTATGGGCTTATCTTCTGGGCCAGATCCCCGGGGAGAAACCCTAAGTTCTCCCCCGCTTCCACCACCGGACGGGTCAATACCAATTTCCGCATCTTTTTCGATAAGACCAACCGCAATGCCTCCGCAATGGCGAGGAAGGTTTTCCCGGTCCCGGCAGGGCCAATGCAAAAGCTTATATCATGGGAGCGCATACCCTGAATATACAGCCCCTGGTTCCGGTTCCGGGGATAGACCCGGCGTAAACCTTGGGGAATATGGATCATCCCTTCCCGTACCGGGTCCGTCTTGAGGGGCTCGCCCCCGTCCTTCCCCAGGGAATCCGCCGCTCCTGCTAAGGCCCGGACATACTCAGGAGACGGGCTTTCCCCCTCCCGTACCGCGGTGATAAGATTATCCATCAGGGGCTTGAAGCGCCGGATTCCCTCTGTAGCTACCCCTTCCAAACGGATTTCGTTTCCCCGGGCTATGATGCGCCCGCCCACGAAACCCTCGATAACCTTGAGATTTTCATCATTCGCACCGCATACACCCGACAAAAGATCCTGGTTGTCCAGTACGATGGTTAACGTATCCTCCATTAAACCCCTATATCTAAACCCCTATCTCAGTAAGGCGCTCCAGTACCTTTTATAAACAAGTATTCGCCTTAGTACTGAGCATAAATCTTGGTATCCGCATAGTCAATAGGCAAGTTCAGGGCAACCGCACGTACGCTCCGAATAAAACCGTATGGAGGAAATCCTGGTTAAGACTTGCCCTGGGCATTTTCCGTTTGACCCTTACCCGTCTGTCCCCGTCAATGGCCCGAAGCCGGGAAGGGGCACTTCCGCATCCCGGGCTTTTCTCTCCCCAGAGAAGGCCGTGAGCGTTCCCCCTTCGGCCACGCTCGTTCCCCGCTTCCACCGGGTACGTATATTCCACTTGCTCCCTCAAGTTTTGTCCTTTCCGCGCTGTTGACCCTGGTCTTTTCAGGGATGGTGGACCTCGTGATGCTGCGAAAACTTAGGCGCATCCACATGGCCGCGTCTATGATCGCCGTTCCTGCGGAACGGATGCTTCGCAAAGCCCTTATTCGGGCCGCCAAAACGTCGTATACAGCCGGAACGTTAGACGAAATTTTTTTAGCCCCGCATTTGTCGTCGCACCGCGCCATCCGTGGCGCGAGAAATTTGTTGTTTTATTATGGTAATGACTATACAAGATTTTTAGTATTGTATAGAATG
>JAISPY010000284.1 GCA_031274565.1 Treponema sp. | reverse complement strand
TAATCACTTTACGGACCGCTTTTAAGCGGGCCAGTCGTTCTTTCACCAATATCTCCTGTACGAACCGATGATCTCGTTATGAGCAGGAATAGTATACGTAATTTGTATAAATATACAATGAACGTAATTTTTTTTCAAGCGCTTTTTCCAGGCTTGCAGGATAGACGCAGCGCATTATGAGATGTGATTCGGGAGGGCTTTTTTTATACTTGCCACAACTTCTTGTTAAGGGCCGGAAGC
The DNA here is from genome assembly GCA_031274565.1 of Treponema sp. GTDB lineage: Bacteria > Spirochaetota > Spirochaetia > Treponematales > Breznakiellaceae > JAIRLU01. The sequence goes on along the minus strand of JAISPY010000284.1, from coordinate 4,648 downwards.
CCCCACAAAGCCCGGCGCATTCCCCTGCTGCAGGGGAATGCGCCCGCACTCCGCAGGGGGATCCGCTTTTTGGCTCAGAGTAATACCGCGGAAGCTATCTGCTGGGCAATACTCGGATCCGTCAGGTGTGCGATAAGCGCGATTGCCCAAAGCCCTGCGGTTCCTGCCCCGCGGCTGGTGATGATGTTCCCGTCAACCACTACCTGTTCTGCTGACCACTGCGCCCCGGAAACGCTGCTTTCCATGCCAGGGAAACAGGTAAAGCGGCGCCCCCGCAAAACCCCCAAGGGATCAAGCACCACCGCAGGGGACGCACAGATGGCGGCCACGAGTTTCCCCGCAGCAGCCATATCCTGCACCAGTTCGCTCACCGGTTCAGAGCTGGCAAGATTGGATGCCCCGGGTATACCCCCGGGAAGCAGCACGCCGTCCCAGAAATCCGCAGATACCCGCCGCTCCTTTGTCAATTCATGCAGCGTGGAATCCGCCCGCAGCACCACACCGTGGGCTCCCGGTACCTGAAAGGCATCATCCCCAGAGGCGATGGAAACCGCATACACCTCAATCCCAGCCCTGCGGAGATAATCGATGGGGGTGATGGCCTCCACCTCTTCAAAACCCTCCGCCAAAAGAACCATAACCTTCTTCGCCATACGCTTCTCCCTGTTCTATGGTTTGTTGTTAGTACTTCCCATCCGGTTTCCTATCCGGTTTCCCGCCCGGCTTAACCGATAGCGCTTGTACTCTTGTCTATCCATAAAAAATAAGTATACTCCTATAATATAGTCTATAATTAGAATAAATCGTATACACTAGCTATTATTACAACTAAGCAAGAGAGGGGGTATCCATGAGTGAAGTCGTTGAGAAAGAAGCTTGTGAGAAAGAAGCTTTTGATTTTACCATTGAGGAATTGGGAAAACGTAACATTAAATCGCCTATTGTTATGTCAAATGTCAAGGGTGATTTTATCGCTAATTATGTTACTGACGATCAATTTATCCGGTTGGGCGCGAATGTAACCTTAGGGGATCAGCCTCGGATTGAGCGTAGCCAGGTCTTTGAGTGTGCAGGCCCTCGGGAGATGATCTATTTCATGCCCGCCCATGTGCATGCGGGTATCGTGAGCTGCGGCGGTCTCTGCCCGGGGATCAACGATGTGATTCGGGCTATTGTCCGCTGCTTGTGGTACCGGTACGGGGTACACCGGATTACCGGAATCCGCTATGGGTACAAAGGGTTCCTTCCGGAGTATCAGTATCCCCCACGGGAGTTAAATCCCGAAAATGTCGATAATATCCATAAGCTGGGGGGCACCTATTTGGGGAGCGCCCGGGGCGGGGGCAAAGAGGTCAGTAAAATCGTGGATGCCATGGAGCAGCTCAATCTCAATATGCTGTTTACCATTGGCGGGGACGGTACGCAACGGGGTTCCTTGGACATTGCCGAAGAAATAAGCAAGCGAAAACTCAAAATCGCCATGGTGGGCATACCGAAAACCGTGGACAATGACTTCGCGTTTATCCAAAAGTCCTTTGGTTTTGATACGGCGGTAACTAAAGCGGTGGATGTAGTCGCCGCAGCCCACATGGAAGCCAATTCCCAGATCAACGGCATCGGCCTGGTCAAACTCATGGGCCGGGAGTCGGGGTTCATCGCCGCTCATACGGCTCTGGCAAGTCATGAGGTCAATTTTGTGCTGATTCCTGAAGTGCCTTTCAACCTGGAGGGGTACAATGGTTTCTTGCACCACCTGGAAGAACGGCTTAAGAACCGGAAACACGCGGTGGTGGTAGTGGCTGAAGGGGCCCTGCAGGATCAGTTGGTCAAGGATGTGAAAACCGATGCCAGCGGCAACCTGAAAATGGTGGATGTGGGTACCTATTTGCGGGACCGGATCCAAAACTACTTTGACGAGAAAAAGATGGAGATCAATCTCAAGTATATTGATCCCAGTTATATCATCCGTTCCGCTCCGGCGGAGCCAGAGGATTCCATTTACTGTGAGCGCTTGGGTAATGCCGCGGCTCATGCGGCTATGGCAGGGAAAACCAAGGTCATCATCGGCTTGGTAAACGATGAATTCGTGCACCTGCCCATGAAGGCGGCTATTTCACATCGGAGCTATGTGGACCCCGAGGGCAATCTCTGGCGGGACACCCTGGACGCAACCCATCAGCCGACCCTCATGGTAAACCAATTCAATAACCACGCGGCGGTTATTGGTTAAGGGGAGCAGGATGACCTACGTTGCACAGGGTGGAGTCCAGACGGATCTCTCAGACCAAGCGCTGGACGCGCTTTTTTCCGAAGCCTTGGCAAAGGCCCTGGGGGATCTAGGAGATACCGGTCCCCTCCTCATCCTGCCTCCGGATATAACACGGTTCCATTCCCGTGCAGGGTACCTCACCGATATGGCCTGCCGGGAACTCATGAAACAGGAGCGGGCGGGGAAACACCGTTTGGCTGCGGTCATGCCCGCCTTGGGGACCCATGTCCCCATGACCCAGTCGGAATTGAGCCGTATGTTCCCAGGAACCCCGCGGGATAAATTCCTGGTCCATGATTGGCGGCGGGATGTGGTGGAATTGGGCCGCTTGGAAGCGGATTGGGTAGCGGACGTTTCACACGGGGCGGTCCGCTACGATTGGCCGGTGCAGGTGAATAAGCTGCTCCGGGACGGGGGCTTTTCCCTGATCCTTTCCATCGGTCAGGTCGTGCCCCATGAGGTGGTGGGCATGGCCAATCACGGGAAGAATATTTTCGTGGGAACCGGCGGCAAAGAAGCCATTGACAAGAGCCATTTCGTGGGGGCTTCTTACGGGATGGAGCGGATGATGGGCCGGACCGATACCCCGGTACGGGCGCTGTTTGACGAGGGGATGTGCCGTTTCGGGAACCGCTTGCCTCCCATCCTCTGGGTTTTGACCGTGGTGGGCATCCGGGGGGACGACGAAGCCGCTGCAGCGGGTAAAGCCCGGGGTTCCCTGGCGGTCCGGGGGCTGTATATCGGGTTTGGCCGGGACTGTTTTGAGGCCGCTGCAGCGCTTGCCCAGGAGGTGAACGTGGATATTCTGGATGAGCCTATCAAGAAAGCGGTGGTGTACCTGGACCCGGAAGAATTCCGCAGTACCTGGCTGGGGAACAAGGCGATTTACCGGACCCGTATGGCCATGGCCGATGGGGGGGAGCTGCTGATCCTTGCCCCCGGGCTGGAACGGTTCGGGGAAGATCCGGGAAATGACGCCCTGATCCGTAAGCATGGGTACCGGCCAGCCCAGGTCATCCAGGAAAAGGTGGTCCGGGACCCGGAGCTTGCCGCGGGCCTTTCTGCTGCGGCCCACCTCATTCACGGTTCCAGTGAAGGCCGGTTTACGGTGCGCTACTGCCCTGGTCCGGGGCTGAGCCGGGCGGAGATTGAAGGGGTGGGTTACGAATGGGGGGATCTGGCGGAAGGCTTGGCCCGGTATGATCCCAAGACCTTGGGCCTGGGATGGAACAGGCTCCCTACAGGGGAACGGATTTTCTTTGTTCCCAATCCTGCGCTGGGGCTTTGGGCAGAGAAAACCCGCTTTTACTCGGGGAACTAAGTATGCACTGATTTATTCAATCGAGCATAAATCAGTGCATACTTTAATGTGGTTTTTCGCAGTTTTCCGCAGGAAAACGAGAAAAACCATAGGGCAATACTGATTAGCGTCAAGTTAATCAGCATTGCCCTAAGGACCCGCGGCATAAAAGGTTCCGGTCTATCCTGATGTCCCTCCCTGGTGGGATATAAGCGGGGAGGGCTTGGACCTTACCCGCTTCGGTAGACCGCATTAAGGACCCGGGCCGCAAAGCGCTTCATTGACTGCATAAGCCAGTCATCCTAACCTGGTCTTCCCTGCCGGGAGGCCACAAGCCCCCGCCACCGGTAAGAGGCAGGGGCGTGCGTTTTCGCCCTGTCTCAGTCCCGGTCCTCCCAGCTGCCGGTGGTATCTCCCACGCCCCCTACGGAGGTGTCGTTGTAGCGCCAATTATTATTCGTATATTGCGCATAGAGATTGACCGTTGGACCCGCGACAGCGTTACGCTGTTTGCCTCCGTTGTCTATATAAACCGCATGACCCCTGCCGCTTGTGGCGGTATTCTCGGTACTGCCCGGTGTATGAGTAGTATCGGTATCGCCATAGATAGTCCCGCCCTTCTTGGTGAAGGTTCCCATGTAAACATACACCCCGCCGCCATCGGAGGAGGCCGTGTGGCCGCTTACCGTGGCGTTACCCTCCATGGTGAAGGTTCCGCTGCCAATATACACGCCGCCGGAGGAGGAGGCCGTGTGGCCGCTTACCGTGGCGCTGTCCTTCATGGTAAAGGTTTCGCCGGCAAAATACACCCCGCCGCCGGAGGAGGCCGTGTGGCCGCTTACCGTGGCGTTACCCTCCATGGTGAAGGTTATGCCGTAAAAATACACCCCGCCGGAGGAGGAGGCCGTGTGGCCGCTTACCGCGGCGCTGCCCTGCATGGTGAAGGTTCCGCTGCCAATATACACGCCGCCGCCGTAGGAGGAGGTCGTGTTGCCGCTTACCGTGGCGCTGTCCTTCATGGTAAAGGTTTCGCCGGCAAAATACACGCCGCCGCCGGAGGAGGATGCCGTGTGGCCGCT
>JAISPY010000304.1 GCA_031274565.1 Treponema sp. | reverse complement strand
GGCGGCAGTATGGGCGAAATGGCATCACGGGAAGCCGCATGAGTACTTCCAGGGGGCGGATTGGCTGTTCTGGAATACCTACGAGCGGAGGGGAAGGGGTAGGCCACGGAAATGAACGCGAGAAGCAAGCTGCAGAAAGCCGTAGACCTGAAATCACCCAGTACTCATAGAGCTTCACCAGAAGGCTTGTCCTCCATGCATTTTTCGGCAACGGCAAGAGGGAAGAGTATGATTTTGGTAATCACCCATACCAACAATCGGTATACTGCCCACATGAGCAGCAGGAGAACCAGACCAATGCCTGCTACCAGCATAAAACACCGCCTACCGATGAGTTTAACGCCCGGATATTTTATTTTCAAGGGGAACATGCCCCATGGCTGAAAATGCAGGCACCATATTCGCCGAAATTCGCCTTGAAATCGAAAAACTGAAGGGGCGATACCGATACCGTAAAGAAGTATTTATCAAAACTAGAAGTTGATATAAAAAAGAACGCCGCCGAAGCAGGGGACCGTGCGGGGAGATCATTTTTATTGGGTATAAAAAGGGTTTCAAAGCAACCGGAGAAGAAGAGAAAAAATTAGACGAAACTATCGCAAAATCATTAACCTCCGCGCTTATAGGCGTACCGTCGGGATAAAGGCGATTGTGGGCATCGGCAGGGCCATCAAAGACGCTTTTATAGCCAATGAGCAATTTAAAAAGAGTACGGAGGACCTCAAGACAGTCCTAGGCGCAAGTTTTTCGGCGGCAATGCGCCCGCTAAGTGATTTCTTTGCCCGCTTAATACAGCGTATCGCGGACAGCATTAACCAGACAAAAACCCTGAAAGAAGTCATGGATAATCTGAAAAAAGGAATAGCCATAGGAAACACCCTCGCAGAGGAACAGAAAAAAATTGTTATAGCATACGAAAAAGAAAAAGCGGTAATTGCGGAAGCAACTGCGGAAATAGAAAGGTAGCAGAAAATCGGCTATGGAATTGATTCATGGGCTGATCCTATCCATCGGCCTTAAAGAAAAGGTTATCTGTAAAAGCTTGATTTTTTGCTTGTTCATCCCAGGTCAACCGTAAAAGGGTTGCTTAGATGCTAGGGAACGGCTGAGGTTGCAGAAAACGGCGCTTTCCGCAACCTCTAAAGCCGATTTTTTACTTCTTTATTATAGCACTTCCATTCCAAGTATAAGTGCCGACATACGGCACGACCGTCAGTTTGAACTTTGAAGTAGCAGGTACATCAGTTAGCATACCGGCATAGGTATTAGGAAATCGTAACTCTTTTGTTACGGTCTTCTTGGTTGTATCCGTATCGGTATAGGTTATGTTGTACCCATAACTCCAATACCCGGTCTTTAACTTTCCGGTAAAGACATCTTTCAAGGTAATCGTTACGGTTTTATTCTTGCTGTTTGCGGAGGGTGTTTTAGAAAAACCAAACCCCTTGGGAAACGCGAATGCCGCCTTAGCACTGCTCCAGAGTGAAACATCCGATGATTTAGTGCCCTTAAAGGCTTGTACCCTAATAAAGCAATCTAACTGTCCCTTTAATTCGGTAGGCAGTGTAAGGGTATAGGTATTCTTGGTCTGTTTTGGACTTTTCCAAAGCGGTGTTTGAGCACTGGCGGTTGCAAATACCCCGACATAATAGCTTATTCCGCTCGCCTGTTTATCCCATGATACGGTTATTTTCTCAGCCTTGGCGGTATCAGGTCTTGCCGTTACATTCGTAGGCGGTACCGGAGTTGCCTTATCGTTGGCGGCGCGGGATATATCTACTATATTGGGTGCGGCGGCAGACTTGGTAGTTGCGGTAACCTCATTTGAATCTGCACTATACGTCCGCTCATTGCAGGCAACAACCAGATAACTATAGGATGAATTGGGGAAAATGAAATCTTCGTCCGCATCAATATAGGCAGTGTCGGGAGCATCTTCTACATAATGCCACTCATTATCACCGTAGCTATCTCCGTTATCTCTCCAATAAATCTCATAATAATCGGTACCGGGGATAGGGTTCCACGACAGTTCAACACTCGTTGATCCGGTGTTCACCACGCGAATGATCGGAGCCGGTAAAGAGCTTTCATCGGTTTCAACTTTCAGTTCTCCGAAATCATGGATCACGCTGTAGGTTTTGGCATACAGATCTTCGGTTATGTCATCTGGATCTTTACCTTCTATCGCGCTGAAATCGGCGTCTGCCTTGTACTTTACGGCAACGAGTTTCCAGGTATAGATATTTTCAGGATCAAGATATTGCCCGTAATTATCATCATAGAGACTGGTGTCCGTTACCGGCAGTGCCTTCTGAAAATGCCAATATTCCGTGTCGGGGATTTGTTCTTCATTATCGTCATACTCAACCCACTCGTCATATAAAACATAGCCGTCCGCATCGGGAATGACATTCCATGCCAAGGTTACCGTACTATCGGTTTTTTCGCTGGACTTGAATTGAGGCGCAGGGATCGAGGGGCTCGTCCCGGAACGTACTATCACCTTGGAACTATCCCCGGAATAGGCGCCCGCGCTCTGATAGTAGGTATTGGTATCAACCCCCAAAATATCCAGCGTGGATTTGGAAGCGCCGTCGGTGAAACGTACATTGATATACCCGTATTCAGCGGATTGCGCCTGATAGGAATAAAACCCGCCGGATGCCTGGGTCAATGCGGTTCCAGGCGCTGCGGCGGTGTATTCCTTTCCTCCGTCGTCCCAAACGTAGGCGTAAAGCTGCGACCAGTCCGCGGGTTTTTTCATGTAAACCGTGATACTTTTACTTACATCGGGCAAGGGCGTATCGGGGTTACTGGGGGTGCTTGGAGTGCTTGGAGTGCTTGGAGTGCTTGGATTCCCGTCGTCCCCTTCCGTCGGGCATCCGGTGAGCATGAGTCCGAATACCAGCGCAAGGCTGAGTATTCCCCTTAACCATCTGTTTCTTTTCATCATACATCTCCTATAGGTATAATTTGTTATCCATGGAAGCCGCTGCCAAACCGCCTGAGGCCCTTTCGTGCAACATCCATCCATGCCGAGTAAAATTCCCTAGTTT